>CASFFJ010000187.1 GCA_949293915.1 uncultured Christensenella sp. | reverse complement strand
ATAGTGATGACTATTTTTTAGATGATGCAATAGCATTTATCGCAGATACTATTAAGGCTTCCTTCCCTCATTTTACTTATTTCATGTTTTCGCCAGATGATATGATGGTTAGATATGACTCTAATCAAAAACTTAGCAATTATCAAAACGTTCTTACATATGAGGATTTTTTGTTGGGAAAAGTATCTGGCGATTTTGTTCATGTAATTCCGGCAAAAATCGCAAAGAAAAATAAATTTAACGAAAAAATAAGAATATATGAGGGGGTATTCTTTTTAAGATACTATAAAGAAGTAAAGCAAATGTTATTTACGAAGAAAGTAGTAACAGTGCGAGAGCGTAATAGATCGGATAGTGTATCTAAATTGTATATTCAAACTCAAGATAAATATATTCAATATTCAATTGGATCTAAAGAAATTTTTGTTAATTGGTTTGCTGGCGATTTGATAAAATTAAACGCATTTAGAGAATTGTCAAGTACATATATAACTTTGATGAAAGATTATATGTTGTTGTCTGATTATTGCAAAGCAAAAGAGTATAAAAATTTAATTGCAAATATGCATTATAAATTGCCAGTTTCATATAATATATTGTATTACTGTCATTTGGGTTTTTTATATAAAATTATTTGTAGGGGTTATCTATATATAAAATATTTTATATTGAATCATAATCTTTAAATATCTATTTATGAATTTGTTATTTGATCTATTGGCGACTCAGCCATTTGGGACTGTTAAAAGACATGGTGGAGGAAAGTATGCGGAAGTCATTTTTAGAAGAATGGTAGAGCGTAATATTGCCTTTTCATGTGTCTATAATTCTGATCTGTGGATTTTGCCTGAAATTATTTCAATTTGCAAAAACAATAATATTCCGCTTTTAGATTTGAAGTTTGAGTCTTTGACGAATATTATCAAAAATAATAAAATAGATGTAATATATTCAGCGTTGCCTGGATCATTAGGTAAAGTCGATGATTGTAGGATAATTGGTACGATTCATGGATTACGTGATTTTGAAACACCTTTTGATACTATATTTTATTCTTATCATTCATCTTTGGAAGAGTCTTTAAAATTTTCATTGAAGCGAATATTTGCGAAAGCATATCATGCAAGAATGGTTAGAAGATATCACAAATATTATTTTGATAATCCTCGTTTTAATTTAGTGACTGTTTCTGAACATTCATATTTTGCTTTTTTGACTTATTTTCCTGAATTAAAAGATAAGAATATCAAAGTATTTTATAGCCCTAACACTTCAAACCAAAACAAACTCATTAGAAAGCCAGATTTGCATTCTCAGAAGTATTTTCTACTTGTAAGTGGTAAAATATGGAGAAAAAATAATTTACGAGCGATAATGGCTTTTGACCGATTAGTTTCGTCTGGTTTGATCTCTGGATTTAGAATGAAAGTCACTGGTGCAACACAACATGATTTTAACTACAAAATCAAGAATCCCGAGGCGTTTGATTTTTTAGGGTATGTTGATGATCCTGACTTGGAAGAACTATATGCAAATGCTCATGTGTTTGTGTATCCATCCCTTAATGAAGGTTTTGGGTATCCTCCTATAGAAGCAATGCGTTATGGCGTACCTATAATAGCTTCACCGTTTACTTCGATAGTAGAAATTTGTGGAAGTGGTGCACTATATTTTAATCCATATTCAGTTGAGGAAATAATGAATCGAATGCTGATGATATTAAATTCTGATACCTATGAGCGTTTTTCTTATCAAGGATTATCTCAGTATCAGAGTATAAAAAAACGTCAAGATGCAGACTTGGATGCTCTTATTAATTATATTATACAAAATTAAATATTATTAGGTATGCTGTCTATAGTTGATGGTCATGTAGTGTATAATGGCAAACTTTGTCAGCAATGTGGAGTATGTACTGTAGTTTGTCCTAAAAATGCAATTACTCCAGAATTTGATAAGAGTACAGGTTTGTATTCTTTTAATATTGACACAGAAAAGTGTATTTTATGTACTAAATGCGTACAACTATGTGTTGCAAATGTCATTATAAATGAAGAATATAAAAATTATTTTGATTCTCTATCTAAGAAAACTTTTTATCTAGGATGTAATGCCGATAAGCATATTCGAAGAGCCGCCTCGTCAGGAGGGGTAGGTAAAACATTGATAGTAGAAAGTTTAAAATCAGGTTATGTTGATGCAGTATATTCTTTAAAAACTAAATCTGATTTCCCATTTGTTGAAGGCGAATATTATACAAGAGAAACTATACCTTCCTATGAAATTATTCCGAATTCAATCTATCATTCATTTTTGTTTTGCGAAAATGCAGATTCAATACGGGCAAATGAAAAATTAATGTTAATTGGTACCCCATGCCAGTTGAAGGCTCTTACTCCTATCGTGAAAAGTAAGTGCAAAGATTTAGTTAAGGTATGTATTTTTTGCAAACAACAGAAAACATTGCATTCAACTAAGTTTATTGCAAAAATGGCGAATAAAAAATTGCCACAGAATAACAGATTTGCTGTTTCTTATAGAGGAAATGGATGGCCAGGAATCGTTAGTATAATGGGAGCTGCGCTGCCCTGGAATAGGGCAGCGCAGCTCCCATTTGGGCGACGATTATGGACTGTTCCTGGCTGTAATATTTGTGGAGATCCTTATGGAATGTATGCAAATGCCGATATTACAATAATGGATCCGTGGAGTATTGAAACACATAATTCTCCTGGAGAAACGTTGGTCTGTATTCATTCTGATATTGGAAAACGTTTAATATCTTCAATTGATAATCTGATATTGAAACCGAAGAAATATATCGAAGTAGAACCGGCATTGTCAATTATTGATATATGGAGAAAACAACAATTAATTCCTTATTTCAAAGGTACTAATGCTAGTCCATTTATCGCAGTTGTCGGTCTATTAGAAGTTTTGCAGAGAATGGTATTGCAATCAATATTACATCTTTTGCCACGTATGTCAAGTTTTTGTTATCGCATGTTATATAGAATGCCTGATTTTCGAAATATATTTTTGAAATACCATGAAAATAAGAGTAATAACGCGGCACGCTCCTAGTAACTATGGGTCATTGCTACAGAGTATAGCAACAATAAAAATTTTATCAGATTTAAATATAGATGCGGCAATTATTGATTACCAGCGAAAAGATGAAAGAGGCTTACGTAAAGTTTGCATAGAAGCAAAGAAAAAATTCAAGAATTTGCTATTACGTTGTATTTATATCCTAATTAGATTCCCTATGGAATATTACGCTCAATGCGCTTTTGATAGGATGCGAAAACGATATTTAACATTAACTCAAAGGTGTGAAACTGAGCGTGATCTTATGCATATTGATGCTGATATATTTATGAGTGGCAGCGATCAGGTTTGGGGTACAGTTGTTACTGGAACAATAGATGGTGCTTATTATTTGGACTTTGTTACACATCGTCCTAAAATTAGCTATGCTAGTAGTTTCGGCAATACAGATTTTGACTTTTCCGCCACTCATAGTATTAGAAATATGTTAAGCTGTTATGCTGCTATAACGGTACGAGAAGACAGTGCATATAAATATTTAATTGACATGGGACTTAAAAATTGTGTTGGACAAGTTTTGGATCCTACGTTTCTTGTATCAACTTCCATTT
>CASFFJ010000186.1 GCA_949293915.1 uncultured Christensenella sp. | reverse complement strand
TTGCCAATTTTTAAGCACAAATTCTCCTATAAAGTGCTTAATGCACAAGCTTTTAACCCTAACCGCCCCAGTATTAACAGGGAATTTAAAACAGAGAATAGGGAAATTATTTAATAGATCTATTAAATAATTTCCCACAATCCTTTTGGACTTTCATTTAGCCCTCTAGGATTTTCTTTCGTCCCAGCAGGCTTCATTCTGCCTTGTTTACGTAATTCTGTCGCGGCCCATCGTATATCATAATTCCATGTATAAAAGAGGTCTCCACTTTTTTGCAACTCAATATCATATTCATTCCAAAATTCACGAAAAACTTCCATCATTATCGCGCTACCGCCCAATTTTTTAATGATATTGTATAATAAATCCGGTAAATCTTCTTTTCTCATTTATCTTTCCTTTCTAATTCTCGTAAAATATCTAGTACATAATAAGCCAAATGCTCTATCACTGGGATAGTAACAGCATTTCCAAAAAGTTTGTATTTTTGATTATCTGATATTCCCTCTGGAAATGAAAACATATCTTTTCCATTAGAGGCCATAAATCCATAATTTATAAAACCTTGCAGTTTTCCCCACTCCGATGGTGTCATTACACGTATATTTTTGCTATTAATAACAGAAAGCTTATTTTTCACTTTAGTTCCACTATATTTTTTTCCCATTTTCTCATCATAAATAAGATTTCTCTCTTTTCCGGCCCCCCCTGTTGCCATAATCGTATTTGCAATAGGATTTTTAATATCTTTAGCGTTTACAATCTTATAACCAAACCCATTTCCTCTTTGTTTTTCCCTAATAGCATGTTTTTCCAAAGTTTTTAAATATCCTTCAGACATAAAAAATTTTGCATCTACTTTTTTATCTAACAATACATTCAAATTTTTATATATGGACCGTGAACTTTTAATAGGTAACTTTAAGGATATTTTCTCTAATTTAGATTGATATCTGTTATTATCAAAGCCGACAATATATACTCTTGGTCTGTTTTGAGGAATACCAAAATCTTTTGAATTACGAATAAAATCTTTTGAATTATAAATACTATGACCATCTTTATCTTTTGAAACACCTATAATAGAGTAATTTAAATCACTAACAAGAGTATCAATAATGGTTCTAAATGTTTTCCCTTGATTGTGATTTATTAAATGATCAACGTTCTCTAAAAAAATACATTTAGGACGATTACTTCTTATTATATCGACTATATCAAAAAAAATCGTGCCTTTTACAGTATTATTAAAACCTTCTTTTTTTCCTGCGCGACTAAATGTTTGACAAGGGAAACCTGCCAATAGTATATCGTATTTTAACTTTGAAACTTTTTTCTTAAATGTTGTACTGGTAATATCATTTAAAGGATTAGTGCCGTATAGATGTTTATAAACTTTACACGCAATTGGATCAATTTCTGCCGATAATATATTGCGACAGGCTTTCGTTATCTCAAACCCCCTCCGAATGCCTCCAATGCCGGAGCATAAATCAATTGATTTAAAAATCATATATTCACCTTTGACAATAATTCATTCTCAATTTTTTGTACACAATTGAAAAGATTGGTTTCAATATCTTTTCCCCAAAACCTCAACACTTTCCATCCGTTTGTCTGTAAAAAATCATTAACTTCAATATCTCTCTCAATATTACGCTCAATTTTAGCTATCCAAAAATCTTTATTACTATGTATTTCTTGTTTTTTCTTATTCCAATCATAACCGTGCCAAAATTCGCTGTCACAAAATATTGCGATTTTTTTGCTTAAAAACACAATATCAGGCTTACCAAAAATCTTTGAATAATTTTTTCTATACCTATATCCTTTCTCCCACAAGGCCTTTCTAAGCAACAATTCAATTTTACTGTCTTTATTTTTGACCGCCTGCATATTTTTACGCCGTTGCGCTTTAGTAATTCTATCAGTCATTATCTAACATTCCAGAAAAGAACCCTTCGTTCGGATTGACTAAATTCCCAATAAGCATGGCTCTATCTAATAGCTTATTGCCATTTTCACAACTTGTTTCAGGCAGTAATACACAATTATGGCATGCAGCCAAATTACATGAATCCGTTCCTTGCCCTAAGGAATTAATACATAAGGGATCTGAAGCACACCACTTAGCATTTTCCATTGCACTTAAAATTGTATCCTCAATTCTGCCTGAAGTTCCTAGCCGTACAAGTCCTCCTAAAGATCCGTCTGAATCCCCTGACGCTGTATAAATTAAAACTCCATTCATATCTTCTAGTGTACCTGTTTTATCACAATATATCCTTTCTCGTATTGATGAAGTACTGTACCCACATTCAAAACTTAATTGATTAATTAAAACATGTGCAAATGTATGTAATAAAATGTATTTAGGATTTAGTTTTATTGAAGGTTTTTGATTATGAGCGGCTGCTTCATTATAATTTTTTTCCAGTTTGTTTGTTCTATCTGTGATAAATTCCTTCTGCGCCCATTCTTCTAATAAATCTTCATTAAATTGAAAAAATATACCCTCACCAAATACTTTTATGGCAGGAAGCCATGTTTGATTTTTTGACAAAGATTTTTTTGCCGCCACTTTGGAAGAAGCCATTCCAGGTTTAATTCTCGAAAAGCCATATAATACTCTCGTTTCATGTAGCCTATGAACCAATGAAATACTCTTAAAAAATGGCCTGATTTCTTTAGCATACTTTTCAATCGGATAATTTTTTGTATATAAATCTTTTGAATCTGAACCACTATCCTTTATCAGCGAAATGTATTCCTCATTTCTATATTCTTCCTCTGAATTATAAATCTTATCTGAAATATTATTTTTTCCTTCTCTTCTGGCAAGATAAGCTTTTTTAAGGACATCGTATTCTATATTATTAGAAGAAGCAATGAATTTTAATACCGGTTCATTATCACTTTCCCCAGAAATTAAGTCATAATTACGATCCAATATTCGTTCAATTTCCTCACCGCCGATATAATTATCCCAAGGAATTGATATGGAACTTTCTACTTCTGCAAACCATAAATTGGATGCACCTCTTTGCATTACTCGTAAATCTCGACAACCACATTTTTCATGAGAATTATCCCCCATCCAAGGTCTGTTTCCGTTGCAACCGTCCGGAAAAATTTTTCCCAAAATATCCGGAATAAATGCATTAGCCATACTCCTTTTGGCTCCGCATGAACAAGTATATGTTACACCTGCCAATGTAGATGTTCTTGCCCCCGTACTTCGCCTTAATATACAATCTGAAGTAATAGGCTTACCGGAGAGTTCATGTACCCATTCCATAAAAGGAAAATCATGAATATGCCCATTAGGACATGCAACAATAAATCTTTCCGGTATCATTTTTGTCGGTTTCACACAAGATCTCAATCCATGTTTCTTCTTCCAATCATATTGCGGACAACAAGGATGATCGGCTGAAAGAGATTTCAATTTTTTCATAGTACCGCAATATGGACAATAATACCACATAGGAAACCTTACTGCAGGAATTTTTATATTACATTTGTTATTAGAATCAGGAGGGGTCCTGAATTCAGAAACATCAAGCCATTTTTTCAGCCTTTCATCTTGAATTAAATAATAATTATCATCCAGCCCAGTATAATCCCAAGCATCCAATCCTGCTATCATAAGACAAGACTTGTCTGGAAAGGGGATAATAGAACCGACTCCCCACGGAGTTATCAGTTGAGACTTACGAATTTGATTAGCCATCAAGCACCTCCTTAGTTTTATTATCTGAAGGATAGTCAAACAGAAAAACTTTAACATCACACATTGCATCAACACTTCTCATGTTCGTAGAAGTATTTAACGGTAATACATCATCTTTAAATTCAGTAGGACGTTCATGACCAGAATCGATAAGAAGTGTTCTATCTGTAGTATTTTGAAAGTTATTGTCATATTTTGACAATCCAGTCTTTCTCCAAAGATTTATAATCAAATCAAGCCATATTTCTGTATCTTTGTATTCTTCAGGTTCAATATCTGCAATTCTGGATAAAATTAATTTTTTTATTTCTTCTGCTTTTTCTAATCCCTCATCTGTGTTATTGTAATTAGTACTCAGTAATCGGGATAGTCCTACCAATACGGCATGAATAGCCCTTTTTCTTAGGGGTGCAGAAAAAGGTGTAACGCTCGTAGGTTCAACGTGACTGTATATTTTAGAATGATATTCCTTAAAATGTTCATAATACGATTTATCCCGCGATTTTCCCGTATTATAAAGAGTAAAAACAATTCCTGGAGCAGAACTGTCTCTTCCCACTCGACTTGACGCCTGTATGTATTCAGCTGTTGTTTTAGGTTGACCAATGATTGACATCAATCCCAGACGTGAAATATCAAGCCCTACAGAAATCATATTAGTTGCCAAACACATGTCTATGGCATCTTTTTCTGTACATTTACGAGCGAGATCCCTCATTATGTAAGGAATTTCTTCATCATCTTTACGACTAGTTAGTTCTTCATGACGGTATATATATCTTCTTGCATCTTTGTAACCTTCCTTTATATCTTCATAGTTTCTTTTATAGATAATGTGAAGGTATTCGTTTATATCACCGTCTAACCAAGTTACAGCTTGTCCTAAATCCTTTAAATTGTTGAAATAGCCCATATTTGTCCAGTATGGATCTGCTTCTTCTAACGGACATTTTAATGCTTTGGCTGCGTATAAAAGAGCTGCAAATAACCGTATATTCGCTGTAGCAGAAGAAGATGCTGCTGGCGCAAATATACCAACATATAATCTGCCGGTAATGTTATTATCTTCGTAAGCAAAGAAAGAATCTTTTGCATCTAAACCTGAAGGAGGAAATTGATTAACATGATCATTTTGGGCATTATACAAAGCTCTGCATTGCTCTTTAGCCTTACTAATCGTCGCTGTTGAAGCAATTATTTTAGGTTCTATAAGTTTTCCTTTGTTATTTTTTGTTACACAAAGCTCATTTATCATAGTTTCATAACAACCAACCATCGATCCCAACGGCCCAGAGATTAGATGCAATTCATCTTGAATAATGAGATCAGGCGGATTAAACTTCGTCCCTTTTCCGAAAATAGAACGAGCCTGAGGTTTAAAAGGCAATATTGCAAACTTATCAACAGTACCAATCAATAATGTTGGCGGATTCTCGTAAATTTCTTCGTCCACAACTGTCAAAGGCAGATAGTTGTCTTGTTTGGAAAAAGCACATTCGGAATTCGAACATTGAAAAATGGCTTTTGCTGATGCTCCCTTTCCGATTATCTCATATCCTGTTACGGGTTTTCGGATTTCGTGTTGGTGATTCTTTCCCATAGGCGCACCACACCACGGACATTTGAGTATTAAAAATTTATGATTTTCTTGATTTCCGCTATACATTTTTTTGATATCAGAAACCGCGTCTCCCATTTTATTATATGAAGAATGTTCTCCAACCCATAACCCAATGGTAATTCGTTGGTTTCCGAGAATATCTTCTTTTTCTTTTCGAATAACGTCACAGGCACATATCATCGCTGACGCTCTCTCGAATTGTTGAGCTGTTAACAATCTTAGTGTATATCTCATAAAAATAGAAGTACCTGCATCATCTTTATTTAGAAGTCTTCTTACAAATATTGTATACGCTGAAAGACCTAAATACGCTTCCGTTTTTCCGCCGCCGGTAGGAAACCATATCAAATCAACAATTTTTCTCTCATCACATTCTCTATCTCTCATAGACTTTAAATTTATCAAGATAAAAGCTAATTGAAAAGGTCTCCATTTTCCGTAATATTGTTTGATCCAAGTACTCTTATCACTAATATCTACCTTATAATTATTTTTTAACTTTAGCACAGTTCCTTCTTCTTTAAATTCTCCCAATGGTAAATTATAATGCAACTGTTGAAGAAGAATGGCTCTATTCATATACATAAAAGCATCACGAACGATATCATCTTCTTCCAAAAGTCTTAAACCTTCACGCATTCTTGTTAAACAATCATTACAAGCATTCATATGTCTTAGAGCGGTTGCTTTATAAATATCTTCCAATTTATCTAACTCATTATTGCGATCCTCAATCCATTTTTCGTACTGATTACATAATTCTGTAATATTCTTTCTTATAAAACCAAAATCAGAAGCTTTATCACACATTTTATACATATCTAAGTCTATGTTATCAAACTTTTTAGGTAATATGGGTTTCATTTCATATTCGGGGAAAATCGTAGTTTTTATTGTTTCTACAATTTCTCCGTCATTCCAATCACCCGCACATCCGTGCCCTATCACATAATTTTTTACTTTTCTGTATAATAACTGATTAGATTGAAAATCTTCGTCAGTTGCATTCAATCTTTTATGGTCAGGAAGAGAGCAAAAGCCTTGAGTATTTTTAAGTAAAAAACCTGTCTGAAAAAAATACTTTTCACAATTCGAAAGTTTATCCCCCGCAGCTTTATAACAATTTTCTAAAGTTGCCGTATAAACATTTTTCCCTGTTTTCTTATCGACATACCGGTATACAATATTAAGTTTTAATTTATTTTCTAAAAGCCATTGAAAGGATAACCTGCTTTTCTCAGAAGGAAGAGATATCCGAGCTGTATATATTAAAGGAAATCTTTCATATACATATTTATTAAAAATAATTTTCTTTTTTGTGTAATAAGCTGTTTTTACAATATAATCTACATCTTTTATACCCTGACGCAGAGAAAACGTAAGACTCATGGCAGACGGTTTATAAGCATTAGACAAATCAATTAATTCTTCCGCTATATCATCTTTATCTTTTAATCTCGAATTTTGAGATGTCGATTCTTTCATAATAGGACATTGGTCTTCAACTTCATCAGAATTATCTTCAATTTCTTCGTTACCTTCATCTTCATGATTATCCCACGCCATATCTTGAGGAAAAAGCACCCCCGCAATATATCTTTTATGCGGAGCCTCTGAAATAAATTCTTTTCCATCTTCTAATTCTTTAACACATCCGATGATTTTCCCTTCAAAATTCACAGCCTCTCCATTATTATTAATATATCCTAAGCACTTTTCATCACTACCATAAATGAACCAATGCTGCTGGATTATATCATCATCAGCTGTTTTTTTGAGATTTTTTCCATATTCTCGAACAGTACCATCCTTACTAACAATAATAGAACCGACTTCACATATCTTTCCTATAATATTATCCCTACTATCGATAACATCATGCATAAAAAAATCTATAGGTTCTGGCCCAACCATTTCTTTATAAATTATTTCATATAACCTATCTCTTCTGTTATCGTTTTCCATTAAACGTCTCCAAAAAAAAGTTGAAATCGTTGCTGCCTTGCATTTATACTCTCTAAAACGTATAATTTATCTTTTGCCCTGCTTATCCCGACATACAATAATTTATCATTTTGATAATTATCTATGTCTGTTAAAATAATTACGGATTTCTCAAGTCCCTTAAAAGATTGTATTGTATAAAAAGGTATTTTATAATTTTTTACTTCATCAACGACTGATACTACAGAATTTTCATATTTAACAGGAGCCAGTATAGCAATATCCTCTACTGGTATTCTTTCTTTTATCATCAAATGCTGGATTATCAATTTTAATATATAGGCTTCTTGTTCTAAATTTTCAAAAGTTCGATAATCGATTGTATCTCCGTCATTTTTCATGATTTTATATTCATTATCTGTCATTTTAGCAATTTTTTGAACTACTTTACCTATATTTTTAGTATTTCTGCAATTATTCTTCAATCTAAGCTTCACAAACGCTGGAGATTTTTTTTCAACCATTTCAATAAGTTGTTCTGAAGTATAGTCACTATAAATAGCCTGATTTCTAAAATCTCCAAGAAAAGTCCAACATCCTCTTTCCAAACCTTTATCCAATAATGTGTCTAAAAGGTCAAGGTATTCTTCATTAATCAAATCTTGAATCTCATCAATAATAATTTTATCAAATTTTATATAGCTCTGTGGCAATGAACACATAGCTTTTACAGGTAAATCCGCCCATGATGTATCTAACGTATTTCCAGAGATTCCGGCAATCTTACACATATAAGAATGGAAAGTTCCTACAAAATCAGGATATATGTCATCTTGTAAGGAAAATTGATTTTTTAACCAATTCCCGAGATTTGCATTATAACAAAACAATGCCACCTTTTTTTTAGCTATAATTGATCGTTTAACATCTTCTAAAGCTAACATTGTTTTCCCTGTTCCTGCAGGACCTACTAACATACACCTTGGATTATCTTCTAATGCATCCAAAAAAGTATATTGTTCCTCCGTAAAGCGAAGTGTTTCACTTTCACCGGCAACCAATTGCGCTTTTAATGTTACGGGTAAATCAAATTCTCCTCGCAGAAGTTTAGCTAACTTTTTAGCTTCTTTAGAATCTAAAATTTTCTTTTGTAATTGCTGATAAGGGTACTTTTTATTCCATTTATCCTGAAAGTATTTAGCAAGTTTTTTGATATAACGCCCAACGTTTTTTTCATCTTTAGCACTGAAAATCTGTTCCTTATCAAAATCAGGACCTTGCTCTTCAAATTCTATATCTGGAAACATGACTCCATATCCATACAGCCAATTATCCCCTACATTGTGTTCTTTCAGATAATTTAAAAGACTAAACATTCCTTCTTTCGCTTGATCAAAAGGGCCTCTTTCTTTACTGTTTTCTTTACCGCTCCTATCTGTATAAATCCAAACACCTTCGCTAGTACGTTGGATTCGTCCACCTTTCACTTCTAAAACAAAGATACCAAATTTGGGAGCTATAACTAAAAAATCTATTTCCCCAAAAATCAACTTAGTATGCTCTGACAAACCCAAAGAATGTAAAATTATCCAATCTGCCGTTTCTTTATCATTTTCAAACCATTCAAATATTTTACGCTCAGCAGAACTCTTTACAGAAGGATCAATATGTGAAGGTATCATTCGAGCCATATTAAAATTCCTCCCTTCTCAGTGTATTAATTAAAGAACAAGGAAATTCAGTTTCTTTACCGATAGATATAATCTTGTACAGTCTTATCTTTCCAATCTCTTTCAAATTAAATTCATATGGAAAATTCATATCGTGTAAATATAAATTATGATTTTTCATATTCCGATTTAACTCTTTTGATAATTTCGAAGATAAAAACCGACCTACCTTAATATGGACATTTTTTATTCTTCTGCCTTTTTCAAAAATACTTGCCCAATGTGCCTCTTCAAAATTATTATCAACTATTTTTCCTAATCCTAGAAATGTGCTTTCATCCATCGGTGTAATAAATTCATCATTGTT
The DNA here is from genome assembly GCA_949293915.1 of uncultured Christensenella sp. GTDB lineage: Bacteria > Bacillota > Clostridia > Christensenellales > UBA1242 > Onthoplasma. Next base: position 2,420 of record CASFFJ010000186.1, on the reverse strand, counting down.
TATCCAGTTCATTAAGGTCATAAAATTTATTTTAAAACCTAATTTCAGCATGCTGGTTATTACACAATGATATCCGTTTCTTTGCGTAAAAAGTTTAAGTTTTGTCCTCCATAACTCTACTTCTTGTCGTATTCCTGTTATTCCTTGTCGTTGAAAAATCGTATCCGCTCCTTCTCGGATAAGATCTTTTCCGCTATCCCTGAAGACAATGATATCGCCAGGATGTAATAATCTTGCCTCAATAATAGGAGCAGAATTTTGTAAAATGCTGGTTACTGATAAAATTTTATGATTACTCGAATAAAAAGCAAAATATCCACCGGAAAGGCTAAAAGGTAAAGCTTTACAATTTTCTTCAGCAGAGTACTTAGAACTTTGATATTTTTTTATTTGTATTTCTGCAATTTCAGTCTCTATATCATCAATATTTTCTGCAAATTTATCATCAAACGATCCTTCTTCGTCAGGAAGATCAAATAACATTTTTTTCTCAAGAGTTAAATTCTGATCTATCTTTTGAATTATAGACATTTCATTTTTATAATCACAACTGGCATTCCATCTTTTTATAGTTGTCAACATCCACGTTTGTTCAAAAGAATACATAAAAATGACAAATTTTGAAGATTTACAACTTAATAAATAAAGCTTCATATCGTTTTCATATAGCCAAGCTGGAACTATAACTACATCATAAAATTCCTCTGAAGATCCGCAGAATTCACTCTTATCACTCAAAATAATTTCTTTGTCCGTATCATATAATATACTATGCCTAAATCTGTTATATTCATCTTGTGAAGATTTAGGCGGCATTATTAAACATATTTTATTATATTCTGAATTGATTATAAAATCTTTTAGCGCAGCGTACTTATCCCAATAATTGTTTTTACTATATATGTTTTTTAAAATATCTAACGTTTTTTTGAGTGCATCGATTATATCGGCATTACCAAAAGCTTTTTCCAATTGAGCACCAAAGCTTTCAATTTTATCAAAAACAGGAGTTTGTTCTGTTGATACAAAAGAAAATAATTTATTTCTGAGCAACAACAGTTGATCTTGTACAAATGCATATATTGATTGGATATAAATTGCTTCTTCCTTGATATTTTTTTTCATTATTTTAATTAGTTGAGCCAGATTATCCAGCTCTTGCGATATGCAAAACTTATATTCTATTGTTTTGTTAAAGCAATTTGATATTTCACAATCAATCTTAGTTGGTAAAGTAGTTGGTAAACTTGTTATCGTATTCTTATTTAATCTGAATATTTGAAAACCATTACTAATAAAAGTATTCAAATTAATATTATTAAACTCACTGATAAAAAAATAAAAACGGCTTTTATCGTCAAAAAGAGATAACATGTAATACCAATAATCATCTAGATTACAATTCGTACCATCAACAATATATTCTTCACAAAAATCATACTTCTTAAAATCAAAATCTTTAGAAATAAGTAAATCAGGCTTTTGCACCATATTATCCGCCATGTTGTTAACATTAATAATATTACATAAATCTCTGTTTATATTAAAAACATCAACAACTGTCTCCTCCAAAAAGCGTCTTAACTTATTGCTCTTGTTGGGAAATATACAACACTGCGCTTTTTCTCGCCCACCTTTTAAATTAGCTATATCGGATAGCATTGAATTTTTATTTGATACAATTTTTTGTATGTCTCTACGTTTTTTACAATCTATAAATTTATCATACTTGGTAATTTTCTTATTTTTATCTGCCTTTTGAAAAAAAGGCACATCTTCCAATTTGCAGTAATAATTCAAATCCTTAAACCGTATTTTAGGCATTCCGTTATCAAATCCCAAAAATTCCGCCACGGCCTTATCATATTGAATTTTGTCACCTTTATGAAAATCACAAAATATATCATAAATACTCTTTTTTTCTTTACATACCAATTTAAGTAGCCGGTACAAAACAAAATAACATGAAAAATCACTAATTTCAGGTATAATAAACAGTATTTTTTTTATTTCTTTATCTAATGCTCTATCACATAGAAATGAAACACTCTTTATTATTTCAGGAAATTTACTTTCAAATCCAAACACTTGTAATTGTGAATCATCAACCTGATGTACATTATCTTTTTGTAGATGCGCAAAATATTCTAACCAGTCCATAGCAATCATTCCTGAAAATAATGTATATTGAACATTATTTTCTAATATTCTGCAAGAAAAATATTTAGGAAAATCAAAATATTTTGCTCTCGGTATATACGGAACCTTATATCAATAAAGCATTATAAATTACTTTTATCTATTCAATTTCCTTCTTCTCACTTTTCTTCGGAAGATAGTTTTCATTGGTAACAACAGATTGGCCGGTTTCTTCCTCAAATTTTTCTTTGGCGACACGGGCAACATTACCACCACGACGA
>CASFFJ010000185.1 GCA_949293915.1 uncultured Christensenella sp. | reverse complement strand
GTATGCTTATTAATGAATCAAGCGCTAAAATAACAAATTCCGAAAGTTTGATTGCTTTACTTGCAAACATTACGCAAAATTCCGGTCGCATTATGGCGACAGGTGTTTTGCAAATAGCAAGCGGGCCGCCTACAAACGGATATATTGCTTCTATTGCCATGCCAATATCAGGAACATTTTACGTATATTACTATGATGCGTCAGCGGTAGGAGTTGCGTATAGAAAATATCCGAGTACAGGAACTTTATCCTTTGGAAACATAATTGATGTTGTAACCCCTATTTCATAAAAAATTTTTCAAAAATGTTGCAATTATCACAGACAAACGCGATTATATATGATATAATATCCCCGTCAAGTGGTAGTTGGCAATCTTAAATGTCGATATTAAAAGGTGTTTAGGCTTTCACCTTTTAATATAACCCCCGTTCATCTACCACATGATCGGGGGTTATTTTTTTGGAGGTTTTATGGAAAAATTAAACTGGAAAGACTGGGAAGAGAGTTGTAAAGCGCTAATGCATGAGTATGATGTTGTGTATCAAAGAGCAAAAGAAATGAACGAATTGTTTAAGCATAAAGGGATTTATATTTTAGTTTCGGTTTCTGATGATGCAAAAACGATTTTTAAGCAAGAATTCAACAATATATCCGATGCCGTTAAAGAAATAGAATTCAATAACAAATTCGGATTCAAATCCTATTTGAAATACAGTTTATCAATAAGCATCAAATTTCTTGACAGTATGAGAGCTGTTTTAGATATTATGAGAGGTAATAACGATGATAAAAACATATGAAGATGCCGTAAAAGAAATTTATTTATCTGCCAAAGATAAAGATTGCAAAGTAACCCGTGAATATTTAATTGAAATTTGCAAATTGGCAATGATCAGAGACGGGCATATGTATGTAGGAATAAGCGATCGGGAGTTTATAGAATCCCTTTTAGCCACAATAAAAGAGAGTGTCAAAATGGAAGAAAAGGAAACGAACCTCGAAGAATTATACAAAGCCTATAAACTAATAATTTCCATATTAAAGCAGAATATAGAAACTTTTTTACGTGAAAAAATAGATGAAGAGAACGAAAAAATAGAAAATATCTTAGAGGAATAAACAAAATGAAAATCATGAATAGCAAATCTTTTATCGCCGGGTATAAAAGCATAATCGCACGCGCATATAATTCTTTAGAATACATGAAAACCCAGGAAAACAAAGAACAAATAGACGATGCATTAAAAAGAATAGATGAAGCTGACACCCAAAAAGGAAAAGAACCAATAGCAATTAAATTTATAAAATCACAAATAAGAAAAACCAAGAAAAAGAATACAGAACCGATAATCCTCGGGAGAAAAATAGCAATGTTTGATATAGCCGAAAAATTTTTCGGAATCGATAATATTTACGCAAATTCATTGCTTTATATTACGAAAGATTTTGAAACAAACAAAATATCGTTAATATTAGAAACAAAAAAAGGCGATGAAATAGATCAAAAAGAATATATAATATATTTGGGAGACAAAGAAGAGAATGAGCCTGAAAAGTGAATTTGATCGCGCCGTTCGCGAATACCGAAAAGCGCTTGCAAAAGACTATGCAGCCGAAATGGTGTTGAAAGGGGTAGAGAACGCTCTACCCCCGACAACGCTTTTTAAAAAACTTACATATGAAGAAGTAAGCGCCGGGATCACTCGATACAAATACACGGACGGAAAGCGCGAAACGGTCGTATACACGGGCGAAGAGGCTGTTAAAAAACAGATTCAAAGCCTTCGGACGGAAACGGCGAGATATACCGATTCCCGAAGATATGTACAAAACCTTGAAAAATTCTTTATCCGTGAAGGCGTTGCGAACACTAAGCAAGGACAAATTATATTGAACCGTTTTAAACATGGGGATATATCGCATGACATGCTTTACATCATGGATAAAGAGGGATCATTATGGAATTTTTCGGAAGTTTATTCGGATACTACTTCAATCGATAAATTCATGGATGAATTATATTTTGCAACAGACAGGAGAAATCAGGTAAGATTGCAAGACAAAGCAAACGAAATGAACAGAATATTATCCGAAGAATACGGAATAAAAGAACCAAAACAACGTACCCGCACAAAGGCAAGGACTACGCCAAAAAAATGATTACACTTTCATTTTTCCATACTTTCCAAAATGATAGCGCCCAAATAACGCATTGGGATATATGCGCCGACGGCGCTATCATTCTATCGGGTGGGGATACAAAATCACTTATAGACGCGCTTCAAGGCATAAAAGGCACGGTGTTTTGCTATGATCTTTCAAGGTTTGCGCCGTTCCTACATTGGTATTGTGTAGAAAACAAAATCGATTATGAAATATTCGAGATGAAAAACACATACTATACTTTTAAGCTAAAAAAATGCGAATTAAAAGGCGCAACAAATTTCTTCGATTTTGAAGAACCCGGAACGCCGCAGGAATTGGAGCAACTTTTAATTTCTAAGTTTAGCGTTTTGAAATCATATATTGAAGAATCGGGGGCGCTGTATACATTGCGATCTTTTGATAAAAAATGTACTATCGGGGGGATCGCATGGTCATGCTTTAAGGAGATGTCGAAGTTTGAAGCGTTTTGCCCGAAGATTTACGGAAAGCAATATAATCTCCTTTTGCCTTATTATCGCGGGGGATTCGTATACGCAAAGCCGGGAGAATATCGCAATGTTTGGGAGATCGACAACAACGGGCTATATACGCACGTATATAGAAATTATCCTATGCCGTTCGGAAAGCCCGTTTTTTGCAACAAGATAAAGGATTTAGAAAGGTTTGATTTCAAACTTTACCATATCACGGCCGAATTTAAATTAAAACCCGGTTTTATCCCTATAATAGCACGAAAAAATAATGTTTTGACGATCGACACAGAATACATTAAAAGCGGCCGCATGACCCTATTCGTAACGCAATATGATATCGAACTGATCGCGCAATTCTATGATATAGAGTTTGAATTTGTAAACGGATACGGCTTCCGAACGAGGAAGGGGATATATAACAATTTCGCCGATTTTTGGACATCGAAGAAAAAAAACAACGAATTAAAAAGCACGATTAAATTCATGTTGAATATCCCGAGCGGAAAAGCGGCAACCCGTGGTATATATGAGAACAAAGAATATAAAATCGTTGAGGGTATGCTTACGAGCGAAATTAAAGAAATACAACAAAATGCGGGGGGATATGAATATATACCGCTTGCGATTGCGATTACATCGATCGCCCGTTATATCCTAATTTCGACCGCTCAAAAGATCGGTTTTGACCGTATTGCATACATGGACACGGACAGCATAAAATTTACAGGAGATTTTCCCGAATGGGTCAAACCTGACCCGCTTCGCCTTGGCGCTTGGAAGATTGAGCAAAAAAGCCATGTGCTTAAAGTCATAGGGAAGAAGTGTTATATTCACTATTCCGATTTGGGCGAGTTAAAAGCCGTTATTTCGGGCGTAACAGATGAGGCAATCAAATCCCTAGACTATAACGCTAAAATGTCACAGGAAGCCGCTGAAAGCGTTATACGCGATTTCAACGAAGATAAAGTTATAAAACAAAAAATAAAAACGCCGTGCAAAGGCGGTTTGCATGACGTTTATTTTGAAAGAAGGCTTTCAGGCCTCTAAACGCAAAATCATTTTGAAACGCATAAACGTTGAGGGTGTATCGAATCGGATACGCCCTTTTTCGTACTTTGCAAGCAAATATTCCCGATATTCGGGACGGTAAAATACATTTGGGGTCGCAAATTTCTGATCTATGCAAAAGCGAGACCGAATATTTTTGCCGTAGTCCTCTAAAATGTAAGTCTCTCCCAAGTCTTTTGTTACATGGATTCGGAAAGATTCGCCATTTATCCCGACGATGCAAGCCACAAAGGAAGACTGCTTCGGATGATCCCCGATAAGCATTCCGGGTTTTAAACCCGTGTTAAATTCATTCCGTTCGAGGTTATCTTCCTGCATCAACGCCGCAAGACGACCAGCTACGCTTTTGTTCGCTTCGGCATCAAATTCGGCATAATCGGCATTATTAACCATTTGACCGACCACCAAAGGCCCGTATTTATCCTTTATCACGCGAATTTCCCCGGGCTTTAAGTTCGCCAGATGCAAACGTTCCAGAACTATATCGTTTACACGTATCGAGTTTGCAAGCATATATATGACAACATTTTGAAGCCTTGCGATCGACTGAACAAGCGAAACGATTTTATAAGCGTTTTTCAGGCTTCTGATATCGATAGTCTCGGGAATAAATTCATCAATGATAATATATGCAACGTCTCGGAAATTGTTACGCTTTAACTTTGCAAAGGAGTTGAACGCAACGATGTAGCCGGCCGTATTCCCTGCAACCTTTATCACGCCCCCTCGTATGTGATTGAGCGTTTCCCCTTCCGTGACCTCGGCTGCCTCCGTCTCTTCGTCGATGAGCGGCGCAAGCAACTTCCTTTCACGTGCCGACGCCTTATTTTCCAAATAGTCCATGATCGCGGCAAAAAACTTTTCGCCCCGGTTTTGTGAAAGCTCATCGATCATTTCTTCCGTTTCCACGACATAAACGAAGCGCTTACCCGTGGCAACATGCTTTTTGACGCCCTTCATAACAGCGCCGAACGTCTTGCCAAGCCCACGGCGCGACAAGATAACTCGAATCGGTGTTTGATACCCGTCTATCTCTCGATAATTATAATACATTCCCATAATAGCAAAACGGGGCATTACGTAAGTACAGTTATCAGGCGCTACCCCGAACCAGCCGAGGGGGGATTCCTCACCCCTGCAGTCCCTCTTTCGCTTATCTGTCTATTACGTTGCCCAGTTTTTCCCCATTATACCACGCCTTTTTCCGTTTGTCAACCCCTGTAATCAATTTTAACCCCTCTAATTTCGATTTTAACGGGCGTTATCCTTTTCCTTGATAAATCACCCTAGAAAAATACATCGTCCCTCTAACACCCCTTTAACGCCGTATTTTAGTCGGATTTTACGCATAAAT
>CASFFJ010000184.1 GCA_949293915.1 uncultured Christensenella sp. | reverse complement strand
TAAAATCCTTGTATCTTTGTATCCTTGAAATTTTGTAATCTTGAATTCTTGCATCTTTGTAATCTTGTTTGAATGCTCAAATCCTTGCAAAAACCCTTTCAAATCGCTTGAAACCATATTTCTTGAATAATTTATCCATTTTGAAATAAAGTTTGCGACAATCGTTTTTAACGGCTTTCCAAAACTTAAAATTGCCGAACAATATGTATTTTGAATATTTTTGATTTCAATTTGATTTATTTTGATTAATCTCACAAAATCAAAATCACTATAAACCCCATATTTTTAGACTCTTTTGAGCCATTTTCTTTTCATTTTTTGATTTTTTCTTTGATTTTTGATTTTGCGAAAGTTTTTGTGTGACTGCCGTCCCGCTCATAAAAGGGTTTTGCTTAGAGATTTGACCGCCCTGGGGTTATAATCCACAATGAAGTAAAGCATCTTTTAACCAATTAGCATAATCAATTGCTTGTTGATTGTATGCTCCTGATTTTTTTAATTTATTTATAACAGTTTTCTTTTTTGTTGTATGTTGCAATAAATTTACTAGTTTTATAGCACACCTTAATTCTATAAATGAAAATGGAACACTATAATCGCTGTCTCTCATTAATTTGCAATATAATTGTTCTTCATCATGATATCCTATAAAACTCATAAGTCCATATTCATCATCCTTAACCGTAAGATTTGTTAATAATTGCTTATAATCTATTGGATTGATATTGTTAACACCTTTTAATATGTGCAATGGCTGATTTGTTTTATTTAGAAACTCTTGTCCTTTTTCATAATCAAAATTTTCTATCATAATTTTTCCTAATTCCTTTTATATACCTTTTTGTTGTTATTGTTGTTATTATTGTTATTTTGTTTTTTATAAGGTAACAACCATAACGACAATAACGATTATCTAACATATATTTAATTGCTGTTGCTGAGTTTGTGTGTAATAGAATGTATGAGGCCTTCCTTGTTTGCCACCATTTTTGCTTGGGGATATATGCATAATCCCATCATATTGTTTTAGCCTATCTGTAATTGAGTTTAAATATTGTCCAATATGATTGATATTTCTAGCAGGTAGGTGGTTATACAACTTGCTACATTCTTCCAAGAGCTTTGTACAAGTGCCTGTCCAACTTCCATTATTGTTTCTCAGCAAAGAGCGAATTGTGTTTACATATTCATCTTTGTCATATTCTTCTTTTTCTCTTTTAACTCTTTCTTCTTCGGCAGTACCAATTTTTTGCCACTTCATGTTCGTTTGATTTTGTCTTATTGACCAACTATCTTCGCCAATTTTTCTTCCAGTAAAAGTTAGAGTTGCGGTATCTTCGCCTCGTTTTCTGTTAAGCAGAAAGATGCAATCTGCACTTGCCATTAAGCCATTTGTTCCATTGATTTTTGAGAATGGATCACCATCAGCATCTTTATCTCGCATCTTATTTAAGTGATGTACGATAATAATGCACACCTTATATTTTTCAGCAAGTTGCTTGAATGTAGATATATCTCTATAATCATGAGCAAACATTCCTTCGCCATAAAGAGCAGAACTTCTTATCTTTTGAAAAGTATCAATAACGATAATCTTAATTTTTGGATTTCTCCTTATGTTTGATTCTAAATATTCAATTAATGTAGGTTTGTCGTTGGATATTTTATCCATTGGATAAACTTCATAAGAAATATAAAATCCGTCTGGAACATTTCCGCCTTGAAGCATCTTTTTTAGTCTGACTTGCGACAACTCTTCATCATCTTCCATTGCCATATACCAACATTCAGCTCGTGTAGAACCTGCATCAAGAAACTCATCACCACTTGCAATCGCTAAGCATAATTGTTGAACAAACCAACTTTTACCACTTTTTGATGCGCCACATAGCAAATTAACGCCGTTTGTAAACAATTTGTGTATATACCAGCTTGTATTCGCAAACTTCATATTCATAATTTCTTTAACGGATTTTAAATCTCCATATGATGTTTGTTGTTTATAAAACATTTCTTTTGCTTTTATAATATTTTTCACAAGTTCTGTATTGTTGTGTTGCAAACAATCATTTGGATCTTTATATTTTCCTGCAATATTGTAGGTAATAAATTTGACTTTTTCTTTTTTGAAATAATCGCTAAGTTCTTTTGTAAACTTTGCACCAGGTTCATCATTATCAAATGAAATTATGAACGATAGTGAGTTTTTGATTTTTTTGTTTTTAAATATTTCACTTAACTTCATTATTCCGTTGCCGCCACAAGTTGCTATTGCTGGGGAATGATATTGCTCAATACTCATAGCGCATATTGGACTTTCAACTATGAATATTGGATTTTCACTATTGTAGTTATATAAAATGTTTTCATTATATATTGGCTCTGTTCCTGCAATATCTGTGGGTGGCTTGAAAAACTTCTTATCAATAACACTTCTTGCTTGATAATATCTCAATTTGCTACTATAAGGTATAATAACTTGTTTCTTTTCTATATCGAATCCGAGTCTATGTTTCTTGATAGTTTCATTTGAGAGTCCTCGCTTAATAAAATAATCTGTTTTATCTATATCTTGTTCGCATTTAGTTATATATTCTTTAATATTTAGTTGTTTTGTAGGTTTCTTTTCCTTAAAAATTATTCCGAGATTAAAATCTGCATTTAATAACTTAACAGCTTCAAATTTATCTACACTTTTATATTTCATTACAAAATCTATTACGCTGCCACTAGTTTCACAGCCAAAACATTTAAATGTATTGTTACTTGGTAAAATTGACAGCGAAGCGTTGTTATCGTGATGAAAAGGACATTTAATTTTGTCTCGCTTGAATTTATTTGACAGATAATGTTCAATTACTTCTTTAATATTAACTTTATTTTTAATCTCTGTAAAAGCATCTTGCATATCATCCTCCTAATTTTGTTTTTCATTATGCTTACATTTCTGAATGAGAAGTTCGGATGCTATAATTAAATCCCATCCAACTTTATTTTTGCTTTGTTTTCGTTGCTGTCGAAAATACTTAAGCTTTTGCTTATAATCCATATTGTTTAATGATTGAATAAATTTACTTTTTTTATGTTTCATAAACCTCCTTTTAATAAAAAAAGAGAAGGGGCGCAATCCTTCTCTTTCTTAAATTTTATTTAGTTGAGTTCGAACTCTACTTATATTATATGAATGCGTGTTCCATAATCGGCACTCGTTTGTTCCACTATGTTTCGCTTTGTTCCTTTTTATGTATTCAGGCAGTTTTTTAAGTTTTTCACTATTAAATTTTTATATCTAAATATGGATGTTTTCGAAGCATGCAAATATCTTGTTGCATCATCCATTGAATAATTTTTCTCAAAAAGATAAGAGTATACTTCAATTAGCTCATATGGTAATTGTTTAATACAAAGGTCAAATAACTTATAGATTCTTATTAGTTCTTGTAAATAGTCAGGAAGATTTTCATCATTGGTAATACCATGGTTAAATCTGTAAGCATCAATATACATATTAAGCGTTATTCTCTGATATAGCAAAGTATTTACAAATTTTTCATCACGAGGAGACATCATTATCTCTTTAACAATACTAGAGTTGTCACTTTGCAATAGAAACCCTTTAATTAATCTTTTCTTAGACATTTTTTACTCCTTTTAGAAACTATAACATTATAAGTATAGCACAAATATTTGTTTATTGTTATAGATTATTAAAAATTTTAGTCGTATTTAAAAAATTTATATGCAAGATAGACTTTTAGTATATTTTGTGATATACTTCTTTTATCAAAATTAAGGAGTATTCAAATGAGAAACGAAGTAAAAAGAATAATACATGAAGAGTTTTTAGAATTAGTACAAAAAATCGAAAGCGACTTTAGAAAAAATTACAATAAAAAGCGTAGGAACTTCATAATAAGTCAATTTGATAATGAGACCACAGCAGAAATGGTTTTTGTAAGCAGCTTTGAATCAAAAAGTGGAAATACTATTGAAAGATGTGCTAAAAGATTTGCACGTTTACGTTATGGTGCAGAAAATGTTCCCGATGTTATCAACACTACTGGGCATCCAATACAGATTTCAAACGACGAACATAAGACTCAAATTATTGTTTCTCATGTGAACATGTCCAATCCACAATTAGGTGGAAGAATTACAACTTTTAGAAAAAGTAATACATCTGAAGGAAGAACACCATCAACTTTGAACCATACCAAAATGCAAGAGCTAATTCAATTAGGTCAAGAATATATTGATGGTGAATTACATATTAAACCTGTTGATCTTGCTTTCTTTGATGGAAATGTATGGAATATAATGGAAATAAAGGCTGGTGGAGATTTAGATAGTTCTAATGCTCCATCAAATATCGATAAATTATTAACTCAATTTACAGGCATGAATATGCCAAACTGCAGAGCTTATTTTGCAACTTTATACAATAAGGATGGAGAAGGCCACGTTTGGAATGGTGGTGTTAAAAAGTTTTTAAATTATCCAGAAAACTTTTTGATTGGAAGTCAATTTTGGAATAAAGTATTACCAGGCGGAATAGAATTTAATGAATTTTGTCAAATTTATAATGAAGTCTTAGGAGAAATTGACTTAAATGCGAGAATTAGGGCTCTTATCAGATCTGTCTGTGGAGAAAATTAATGCCAGAATACACACAAATTGGTGTCGCTAGGTTATATAACCAGGACAATAGGGAAATAATTAAATCTATTCCTGATCAGTCGATTGACTTAATCTTAACCGATCCACCTTATAATATATCAAAATACTCAACTGGTAATATAAACTTGCCTAATAGAACCCCTCTAAACAATGATATTGCTGACTGGGATAAAATAGAAATAGACCCATTTGAATATGTAAAGGAATTTAAAAGAATATTGAAACCGAATGGTAACATTTTTGTGTTCACCACCTACAATTGTATTGGTAAATGGCATGAGGCATTTGATAAAGAATTTGACACTACACAATTTATGGTTTGGCACAAAACAAATCCTGCTCCAAATATATTCAAAAAAGGTTTTTTGAATAGTTGCGAACTTATAATTTGTTTTTGGAATAAGGGTCATACATGGAATTTCACTAATCAAAAAGAAATGCATAATTTTATTGAAACACCTATATGTATGAAACCTGAAAGATTGAAGAATCCTAAACATCCAGCACAAAAGCCAATAAAAATACTACAACACATTATTGAAATCGCTTCCAATGAACATGATGTAGTATTTGATCCCTTTATGGGGGTTGCTTCAACGGCAATCGCAGCATTAAAAACAAATCGTAAATTTTATGGATGTGAGATTAACCATGAATATTATTTAGAAGGG
>CASFFJ010000183.1 GCA_949293915.1 uncultured Christensenella sp. | reverse complement strand
GCCAAAAAGATGGAAGAAGATGTACTCAAAGGTTTTGAAAATGGTGCAATTGATTATATATCAAAGCCGTTCAGCAACAAAATATTGCTTGCCAGAATAAAAGCTCATTTGATAAATTCCAAAACGTACGGACATCAAATGTATAAAGATATTTTGCTTGATAATCAAAGAAAAACAGTTTCAATAAATGGTGCTAATATTGAACTTACGAAATTTGAATTCATAATTCTTGAAACATTTATGAGTAATATCGGTATTGTTTTTTCACGTTCTCAACTGCTTTCTTATCTTAGAGGTGATGACGGCTTTGAAGTTTCGGAGCGTGCTGTTGATGTTCAAATAGTTAACTTAAGACGAAAACTCGGGAATTTTGGCGCTAATATTGAAACGGTTAGAGGTATGGGATATAAACTTAGGGAAGAAGAATGAAAAGACGTGATTTGTACTGGATAAATCAAATAATAGCGTTTATGTTAACAGCTGTTATTTTAGGAACAATATCGTTATTTAATATTTTGCAATTTAACGCATCTTATATTAATGAAGAGCGTAAAGAATTACAGGTATTCAAACGCCAGATTGAGTGGGCTGTAACACCTTATCTTGAACAAAATAATTTTAAAATACTGCAAAAGTACTGTGATGATTTTAAAGACGAAGATGTTGAATTTAGAATTTTTGATAAAAACAAAAAACTCATTGCAGGCTCAAATAAAGCTAATAAAAGTAAACTTTTATCAGAAGACAGCAAAATTGTTCATAAAAAATACAACCAAATTAAAATTTACCAATATGCAGTCAAAGACAAAAAAATAGGAATAGTTGAAAATATTAATGCCGGTAAAAATAAATATTACCTTGAACTTACGGTTTCGCAAGCTGATGTTATGAAGTCTATAATAGCAGCGCAGAGAAATGTATTTGTATTCTTTACGCTTTGTATAACCTTGTTTATTGCCGGTTTAATACATGTATTTTATAACATAAGGAGTAATTTTAACAAACTTGAGGACAGTGTAATTGAAGTTGCAAACGGAAATCTTGATACTGAAATAGAAGTTCCGAAACTTGATTTACTAAAAGAATTAACCATATCAATAAAAAAAATGGTACAAAGATTAAAAACACAAATAAAACGTCTTACGCAGCTTGAAGAATATAAATCGAATTTTTTACAAAATATTACTCATGAAATAAAAACTCCGATTACCGCAATAAATTCTGCAATAGAACTTGTAGAAACCAGAAACTCTATAACAGAAGAGGATAGAGAATGTTTTGATATTATACAATTTCAAATTAAATCTATTGATAAACTCGTAAATGATATCTTATATCTTGCTGAAACAGAAACTGCTCAAACAGAAGAACAAAAATATTTTGAAACTTTTAATTTAAACTCAATGCTGGAAAGAGTTATAAGCTGTTTTAATTATACGGATACAAAAATAAATTTTATACAAAATCTCCATACCGATATTTTTGCAAATCGTGAAGCTCTTACAACGGCACTTTCAAATTTAATAACAAATGCTGTCAGATATTCAGGAAGTGACAAGATTGATATTATTTTAAGTAAGAAAGAAAATCATATTGAACTGGTTGTTAAGGATTACGGTATTGGAATCGCAAAAGAACATCTGAACCATATATTTGAAAAATTTTACAGAATTGATAAAAACCGCAGCAGAAAACTAGGAGGCTCCGGTCTTGGTCTTGCTATAGTTAAAAATATTGTAGAACTGCATAGTGGAACAATAAGAGTTGAAAGCGAAGTTGGGAAGGGAACAAGTTTTATTATTGAATTAAACGGGGAGTATTAATTAATGTTTAAAAATTACTGGTTTAAATTTCCGGAAGAAATACGTTTTTTTATTATAGGCGGTTTTAATACCGGAATATCGTATTTATTATATATGTTATTCTGTTTAATTCTGGGTGCTAAATCTTACCAAACTGCTCTTATAATTGCCTGGTTTTTATCTTCTATTATATCTTTTGATGCTCAAAAATATCTGGTATTTCAAAGTGATGGAAATACAATTAAAGAGTATTTAAAATGCTGTACAACCTGGTGTATAAGTTACTTTATAAATGCGCTATTACTGGAATTTGCCGTAAAAAAGTTGGGAGTGAATATATTTATCTCTCAAGTATTTGCCAATTTATCTGCCGCAATATTTACGTATATTTTGTTCAAAAAGTTTGCGTTTAAAACGGTATGCCGCACTACAAATTAATAGTGTTTTTTATTTTATTGACAGTTTGTCATATAGTAGTTAATGGTACTTGATTTATTTGTAGGCTTAACCTATAATATAAATAGATAATATGGAAAAAGAAATAATATATTATTATACTCTAAATGGTGAATGTCCATATAATGAATGGTTTAGCTCTCTTGATAAGTCAATTCAGTTGAGAATTGAAAAACGAATAGAAAAATTAAGAGGAGAAAGGAACTCTTAATATGTTAAATAATTCTAAATTAAAACAATATATTGATAATGCTCCAAAATGGGAAGACAAACATTTGGAACTATTGCAGGATACTGAATCACAAAAAGAATGGTTGGAAATTACATTAAATGATTTTTTAAATGACGGTGACTTGGAAACATTTATTAGATGTTTGACTGATGTTGTTAAGGCAAGAGTTAAGGCAAATGGACATGGTGCAATATCTAAACTGGCTAAAGCATTAGATATAGACCGCAGCAACTTATCTGAAATAGTTAACGGATACAAACAGCCTAGATTAGAAACTGCATTTAAACTTCTTAACGGACTCGGGTACAAGTGTGATATTAAGTTAGAATCAGCATAGTAACATATTTATAACTATAAATTAACAGTGTTTTCTATCTGATAAAGAGGTCTGTTTTTGACCTCAATCAAAATTTTACTTAAATATTCACCAATAATTCCAAGTGCCATTATGATAATTCCGCTGAAAAATGCAACGGTCATAATTAGTGATGTCCAGCCCGGAATAGAGTAATGTTTTATATAACTTATAAGAGCATATACAAAAACAAATACACTTATAATTGCTGTTATAGCTCCGGTAAATGTTATAAGTCTTAACGGTAGAAGTGAAAAACTCGTGATTCCGCTCCAGGCAAGCCCTAACAATTTAATAAATGAATACTTTGTTTTACCTGCCAATCTTTCCGATTTGTCATAATATATATTACAGGATTTTAAACCCATATTTTGAATAATACCTCTTAGAAAGATTGTTCTCTCTTTGTATTCCTTTAGTTTATCTACACTTTTACGGCTTAAACACCTGAATTCTGAATGATTCTCTATGGTTTTAATTCCTATAAAATTCATAAACTTGTAAAACAACTTTGCAGTTATTACCTTAAAAAAAGAATCATATTTCCGTTTATTATAACAGCCGTAAACTACTTCATATCCTTCATTAATCTTTTTAACCATATCTGATATACAAAAATAATCATCCTGTAAATCGGCGTCTAATGTTACGTATATATCGGCATCTATATTATATAATCCGGCAAGTATGGCATTTTGCTGACCAAAATTTTTGGATAAATTAATAAGTGCAATTTTATGATTTGTTTTACATAAGTTTCCGATTATATCAGCAGTATTATCACTGCTGCCATCATTAACAAAATAAATTTTGCTGTCAGAACTTATAATATTATCGTCCATCATTATTTCTAAAAGTAAAACAAGTTGTTCAATAGAATATTCGATAAGTTCTTCTTCATTATAACAAGGAACTATTATTGCAAGCTTATTATTTTTCATCATCAATCCTTTCAACAATAGAATATTTTTCTCCTTTTTCAACAATTTTGAGTGGTAGATTCTTTATGTCTTTATTTTTCATAATTAAAATATTGTTCTTTTTATCGAGTTCTTTTCTCAACCAAACAACATTTTCTTTATTGTGAAAATCAACCCTGGATTGGTTTCCGTAATATAGCAGGCTGTACGGTGTTCGTATTAAATATGCAGATATTGTACAATGATTTGCTTTCGCCTCTTGTGCAAACCGCATTAAATCGTCTTGCCCGAATGTATAAATAAATTCATATATAGAAGGTGTTAAAAAACCTGAAAGAAATGACATACAAAATGCTGCAGAAAAAAATATCAATAGCCTTTCTCTTTTAATCCAAAATAACCAGCTAAAGAATGTCCATGGAATAAATATTAGCAATGATGCAATTTGTACATTTTGAAAATTAAGATAAATCTCAAATGGCATTAAAAACTTAGCAAACAAGAGCACTGCTGATACCAGGGTTAAAAATACGTTAAACACAATCACTGAAATATTGGAAGGTTTATCTTCAAAATAAATATATTTGTACCAGATTGCCCCTATTATCACAGCACAAAAAGGATAAATTGGCAGAATATACGTAATAAGTTTTGCATCAGACATGCTGAAAAATATTAATGTTACAAGAGCGGCAATAGAATTAAGGTATAAAAATACGGAATATTTATCATTTTGTTTTAATTGAATATTTTTAATATTAAAAATTTGAGAAATAAGTATGAAAATATGCGGGAATAATCCCCATAAGAGCATCAAAATAAAGAAGTACCATGGCTGGCTTCTTCCGATTATATTTGAACCAACAAATCTTAAAAAATGGTGTCTTATTATGTATTCATCAAAAAATAAACGTCCATGAAGTTTTAGCATAACTATATGCCATGGAAGTGAAATCGCTAAAAACAGTAAAACACCCCAGGAATACTTAATACTGTCTTTATAAGTTTTAAAAATAACGGATGAAATTGCTATTACAATCGCCGGAATAGCAACTCCCGGAATCCCTTTTGCTAAAACTGCAAGGCCGGAAAAAATATATACCAGCATCCAAAAATATTTTTTATTCTTTTCTTCGGCAAAATAAGTTGCAAAATATGAAAACACGGATGCTGTAACAAAACTTGTTAAGACGCTGTCAAGAATTGCAATTTTAGTTAATATTATATATTCTAAACTTGTAAAAAGCGTTGCCGTAGATATTATTGCAAACTTATCATCTTTCACCTTGCGGCATAAATATATAAGAAAACCGGCAGGCAAAAGTGACAACAAAACTATCGGAAGTCTTGCTGTCAACTCCGAAACCACACCGGTAAGTTTAAAAGAAATACATTCAATCCAAAAATATAACGGAGGCTTTTCAAAGAAAAAATCACCGTTTAAATAAAGTGTCAAATAATCTTTAGTGTTAAACATTTCTCTTGCCATATGAACATATCTTGTTTCATCAATATCCAGCAGGGGATATGCTCCGATAGCATGGAAAAAACAATAAAAACAAATAAGCGCCAGTAATGTATATAGTAATACTATATGCTCTTTCTTCATTTCAACTATCCTTTCAAAGCTGTGTATATTTTAAGGATAGATAAAAAATATTAGTTTATTGTTAGTAAAATCTATTTAGCAAGATTAATTGCTGCGGCAGTGTCCGTAACACTTCTTCCGTTCAAGTTCGGAAGGGTAAAATGATATGCGGCAACACCCGG
>CASFFJ010000182.1 GCA_949293915.1 uncultured Christensenella sp. | reverse complement strand
CATTCGCGAGCCCCCCAAACGCAAAAAAATTAGAAAAATTCTACTTTTTTGAGCCTTTTTCTACAAAAAATTAGAGTTTTATTGGTAAAAAGTAGAAAATTTAACCTCTACCTACGCATATACAAAGGTTAAACACAACAAACCTCTGCCAAAAAAGCAGAGGTCAGTACTTCAATTAAGTGACATTGATGTCTGTTAATGAAAAAAACAACCTCGATTTAATCAAAACCGAGGTTAAATTAGTCTTTATTAAATTATCTTCCACCACTTTTAAGCATCTGTTCTTTCCTAGCTAAAGGCAGAAGTTCTTTTGCCATGTCTTGTGCATGTTTTGTGAAGTGATCAGGAGCATATGGATTTCTTCTTAAATTATCTGCCATAGAAAATGCTCTAGAAAATTGACCTTTTTCTGAATAATATGAAAGCAAATATTTCTGCGCCAAAGAATTCTTTTTGTCTGAAAGTATTTCTAAGGCCTTCACATCCTCTGGTTTATATTCAGAAAAAGGTTTATCAAAAAATTTATCAACAATATGCTTATTTGTTTTTGCCTCTTCAGCTGATAAATTTTCTTCACTTACATCATCCAAATTTTTTGCAGAATTTGCCAATTCCATAAAAGAAGGTTCTTTTGGTTTTTCTGAATGTTCTGATAGGATTTGTCTCAATGATTTTTTAGGATTTTCCATTCTTAAACGTGTTGCTTCATCAGATTGAAATTCTGTCGCATAAGGATTACTTTCTAGATGAATGAAAATATCATGAGCTTTATTTGTATTACCTTCATTTACTAAAAGTTCTCCATACAGACGTTGTGCTTCAGGATATCCTTTAGCAACCAATCCTTCTAATGTTTTTCTGGCAGATGTTTTTTCTTGACTTTCTTCTGGATTTGCTGCAACAGAAATAAGATCCTGTATACCCTGTTTCAAATAATCACTTTCAAGAAGGGAATACACATCCTCGTCGGCTTCTTCTTTTAATCCTTCCAGTGAAGGCGCAGAATTCATTGTTTTTAAAAAATCAGAAAAAAGTTTCTTTCCTTCTTGAGTTTTGAGGGAATCATAAATTAAAGAATCTCGATCTCGATATTGTGAATGACCAAAATTACTCAACCAATCCATTGTACGTATCTCAGAATCAAATACACGGATGGGATATCCATCATCAATTACATTTCCATATTCATCTGTTGTCATAATAAACCTCCTTTAGTATTAAGGTTGTACATGATTCCATTTAACCATAAATTAACGATTAAATCTATCACTTTTTACTGATTTTGCATTTTTCTGCTTTTTGATGAAAAAGATAAATAATATAAAGGATAGATACTTCCTCATTCTCTGTTGCTTTGTCATAAAATACCCCTGTTTGGTTTGTGCACACAAACTGGGATAATTTATGTAAAAAATAACCTCGATTTCATCAAAACCGAGGTTAGAGATATTATCTAAATATATTCATATAATAAAAAATCAGCATTCAAAAAAATCCCAATCTTCTGGATGTAATTTAAAGGTATGATATTCTTTTTTATTATTGATTTTTAAATGTTGACCATCAACAATAACTATTCCGCCACAGAGATTTTTGCCATTGTCATTTTCTTCTTGGATGTATCTTTGCAAAACTTCAGCTTTTATTTTATTATCATCCTCTTGAAAACCAACATCTTTTGTATCATAAATACCAATTCTTCCATCTTTATATTGCACAATAAAATCAGGTTGAAAAGCTGTGCCGTCTGGTTTTTCTATACCAAAATGCTCTTGCATATGGTCATCTCCATTTTTCCACCACCATGATACAACGTCTGCATGATTTTCCAAAAATTCAATAAATTTCCTTTCAGGATTACTTCTTTTTATTTCGAGGTAACATGGTCGACAAAGAGATAATTTCGAATCTACTTTTTCATAAGTATTGGGATTATAATTCTTTGTTAGAGGAATAGTCCAATCATCGTTCCAAAAATCAATTTCCCTTTCTTTTTGCTCATCTTCCTTTAATTTAATGGATTTATATGCTTCAACGGCAAGATTCAGGAGTTGTCTTATGGCATTATAATTGTTTAAAATGATGCTTTCAATGATTACAACCCAGTTATCATCTGTTTCAGAATTAATGCCCAAATATTGTGAAAAACATTTAAGTAAAGCCAGCCTCATAATCGGCAAAGAACGTACTGCAGCAAATCCATTCAATTCACTGGATAATATTGATTGAATATATGCTTCCTTATCGTTTTCAGACAATAAAACTTTTGTTTTTTCGATATTTGTAATCTTAGATACCTGATCAATGATATTTGCTTCTATGGTTTTGTTTAAAATAATTTCATCGTTATTGTTTAGGTTGTCCAATGTTAACTTTTCTTTTGCAAGTTCCCGATTCTTGCCAAAAAATTCAAATTTGCCTTTTTCAAATCCAAAATATTTACAGAAAACATCTTCAAAGATTGGATAAAATGACGATGTTATATCATTATATGAAATTCTGTTCTTATAATATGATCGCAGTTTGAAATCACCAATATCTTTGCGTTTGGTATACAGGGACTTGATTATGTTTGGATTATACGTTTCTTTCTTGATTTCAATGGATTGAATATTGGTATAGATATACCCCTTGTTTAAAACCTCATTATTGTAATGCTGAGCTTCTGGCATTCTCAAGATTCGACCAACTGTCTGAATTTCAAAGACCAAGCTTTTTGTTTCCCTGAAGCGCACCAAAATAGAAGCTCTTGGACAGTCCCAACCAGTATCAATAGCCTGCTTAAAAAGCAAAAAGTCAACCTGACTGCTATTGGGAATTAAGTATGGAGTTTCTGTGTTGACCTTTTCTTCACTTAACCAAATAGCTAAATTTCCTTTGTCCTGGGAAATTCCTTTTGTCCCTAAAAATTGTTCAACAACATCTTTTTTTCTGTCACCTTCATCAGAATTTGGCAGTTGAACCAAAACAAGCGGATTAATATCAATACCTTCCTCAATATAAGCCTGTTTAAGTTCTTTTTGCTTTTGGTAAGCTGCTTCTAAAATTAATTTTTCGGAATCAAGTTCATCGTTTGTAATTTTATCGATGTTTTCATTGATGATGATTTCCTTTTTTATCAATCCTTCGTTAATAACGGCGTTGGGTTCTACTTTGTATAATGATGCTTCGCCTGATAAAACTGGAGTGGCACTCATTTCAATCGTTAAATCTGGACGGATAATATCATCCCTTAATTCTTGTGCCCGTGCAGTATCAGTTGAAGAGTGACTTTCATCAATTATCAATAAAATTTTTCTTCCTTCTTCTTTGGTATTTTGAATAACATCAATGAAATTATTGGTTTCTTTATCTTTCATTAAAATGTTTTTCCAATCACCTGTTGTTTTATCTTTTGTCCTTAATTTTTCCCAGTTTAATACCACAACCTCATTTCTGTTAATTTTGTTGCGACCACCGGTAAATTCGTTTTCAATCAGATGACAATCCGGATAACCATTAAAGGTTTTCTTTAATGCTTTATAACTCTGTTCATGAAGGGCACCTTTACCTATACTAACCCACAAGAAACACATATCTACATGATCATACGCTTGGTCTGTTGCTAATTTATTGATTACCTGACTCATCATAAATGTTTTTCCAGACCCTGTTGGGGACTGTAAAATGACAGTCTTGATTGCATTTCCATTCAGGATCATCTGAACATAGGTCAGTATGTTATCAATAGCTTTTTGTTGAAATTGTTTTAAAATTTTAGTCATGATTGGATCCTTTAATGTGAGCTTTTGCAATTCTTCTATACAGATCTAGAATTTTATAAGGAATTGCTTCCAATTTAACATCTGCAATTCCCTTGAATAAAGAATTATCGACGAGATCTGTCAGTGAAAAAATATACACGTCTTTTTTACCGTTTAATTTGGAAATTTCCTTAATAAAGCTTTGTATATCGGTATCAAAACAATCAAAATAGATACATGTATATTGGTCGTTTTTATTGTTTGAAAAAATCTTAAAACTTGAATTTTTTATGGAAATTTGATTAAAGCGTCCAGTTTTTAGACAAATCATATCTGAACATTCTTTTGCTAAATTAATTTTTGTTTGGGTTGTATTTTTAGAGTTTTCCACAAAATTCGTTTTAAAATACTTTAAATTTCCACCCAAGCCTTCAATAAATTCACCATTCCCATTTTTATTGTACCCTTGGATAACTTTTTGAATACGCGGATAACAAACACCTGTTGCAATATTTCCTTCATTATTCGTGCAAAGGATAAATCTTCTCTTTCCATCATCTTGTTTGTTGAGGTTTAAAACGGCCTGGCCTGTCGTTCCTGATCCAGCAAAAAAATCCAAGATTATAGCTTGTTTATTTGTATTATACAAAATATATTCTAATATACTTGTCGGTTTCGGATTATTAAATTTGATTGTCCCACCTAAAATCTCACTTAAAAGTTTGTTGCCCTCTGCTTGATCCGAATTAATAGTAGACCTTTTATGTTCATATTTTGCATCCTCAAGATATAATTTTTGTGCAATAGTATATGTCTCATCTTTTCCAAAAACAACCTTCCCCTTTTTTATGTTTTCTTCCATGGTTTCTTTTGACCATGACCAGCCT
Source organism: uncultured Christensenella sp. (assembly GCA_949293915.1). Lineage (GTDB taxonomy): Bacteria > Bacillota > Clostridia > Christensenellales > UBA1242 > Onthoplasma. Next base: position 1,101 of record CASFFJ010000182.1, on the reverse strand, counting down.
CGAGGTGGTGTAACAACAGGTTTATGTGTAATGGGGTGCAAGACATCGTAAAAGTTATTGTTAGGCGCGGTAATTGGTAAAAGTCGATATATATTCCAATTTTCATCTAGGTACTCATACAAAGATATTCCCTTTAATTCAGGATGCTGTCTGTAAAATAATTTAAGCTGCTTTGTTGTTTCTTCAATGTTTTTATGCTTTTTACATTTTTCAACTAGATCTACTACGGCATCGTATCCGTTTTTTTTGACATAAAAAATAGGTGCATCTAAAACAGATAACTTATTTTTAGCATAACACAAAATATATTCATGTCGCGTTAAGGTCGTTTTTGATAAACTGCCCCCTGAATTTTTAACCCATATAAAATTTTCAATAAAATTATTTTCCCCAAAAATTTTATCACATAACAATCTTAGGTTGTGTTCCTCGTTATCATCAATAGAAATGAATATAACACCATCATCTTTCAATAATTCTTTGGCTAATTCAAGACGTTTTTCCATGAAGTTTAGCCATTTTGAATGGCGATAACCGTCTTCTTTATCCACAAACTTATCGTTGTATATAAAATCCTTATTTCCCGTGTTATATGGTGGATCAATGTAAATCACATCTATTTTTTCTTTATGCGTATAATTCAAAACCTGTAATGCATGATAATTATCACCTTCAATCATAATGTTATAATCATCATCATTAGTTTTAATATCTTTTTCAGGAATATTTTTAAAAACAGGTAGTTTTTTGGCACAATCAATGACAACTTGTTCTGGTTCCTTTTCGCTATCCCATACAAGTCCGTACTTTTTCAAAGATAATTCCTTATCCTGTTTTTGCAACAATTCTATCAATTCTTCTCTTGAAAAATTATCGTACTTTGACATGTAGACCTCTTTTGTTTGTTTGGAAATAATACTTTATTTTTTTTAAGAAGTAAATGTTTCTTATTTGTTAAGTAATATTTTCTCAAAATATCTATGCTGTCATTTAATCTAATCCATTCTTTTAACTTCTTGCCCTAGGGGCAGGAAGTTGTGTTTAGCAGATATTTAACCTTTACCTACACGCATACAAAGGTTCAATGGATAAAATGTCTTT
>CASFFJ010000181.1 GCA_949293915.1 uncultured Christensenella sp. | reverse complement strand
GAAAATCTAGGTTGTCTTAATGTCCCATCACATTGATAATGTTTATTATCATTATCGTCCGTATAATCATAAAACCAAGTATCAATAAGAAGCTTGCATTCTGGTTCTTCTTTCAACCATACCTCATCGGTGTTTTTAATCACCTCAAAAATCGTTTCCTTTTTTTGCAAGTCATCTGTATAAAACCCAACCTTTTTTATTTCATTCAGCTTCATATTTCCTCCTAAATCGTTATCTGTTTCATTTGGAGTCCTTCTTTCCATTTGTGTTCGTTTTTAACCTCTATTGTGTATTCTTTCATGTTATTTCCCCTTAAAATTGTTAATCATTTCTTTAATTTTTGAACAAAAATCTTCATCGTCATACAATTCTTCAACAATCATATAACCTGTTGTGTCTTCTTTAAAATCTTCAAGACACTTTTCTTCGCTTTTTTCTGTCACATAATAATTAGTGTTAACATATGTATCTCCGTATGGCACGGATTCACATTCCATATCAAAGTCGTATTTTGACCTGTATAAAATATAAAGCTGTTTTATTTTGTTCAATACGATGTCTTCGATGGACATCTGGTTAATACATTTACTCATTTTATCTCCTTTGTTTTTTTATCTTACTTTTCCTACGTTTCCTATTATTTCACAATTTTTGTAAAACGTCAAGCGGTTTTTATAAAAAAAATACACTTTAAAAAAAGTGTATTGATTTAATTATAATTTTTCAGATATTTTTTTTATTTCCGCCGAACAAAGTCTTGCAACCGGTAAAAATCCAATCTTTCTGTGAACTTTTTTTGATATTGCGTTTGAAAGAAAAATACCTAATTCAAGCCGTTCTATCTGTCTTTCAGGATCCAGAGTTTTATTTATATCCTCTATCGCCTTTATAACCCGCTTCAACATCAATTTATATACACCTTGCTTTCGGCACTTCTTGTTTACCCAACTATGAGCAATCCAGCAACTTTTATTAAGCAAGTTTAGCGAAATTGTGATAAATCCGAGCACATCGTTTTTATCGGAAAGCGCCGCGACAATCATTCCGGGATATGGATTAAAAACATACTCCGGATAACCTGTTATCTCCGACAATTCTTTTGAGTATTCTTTTTCGGCTTCCCAGATGTTTTTAAAAATAATATTTTCTTGCGCGTTCTTTTTTGCCTCGACATCATCTATTCCGGTTTCCGGCTTTAATTCTCGCCTGTCTTCAAAAAGAACAACCCGATATTCTAAAACGTCCATTCTTCACCCTCCTCTTTTATTTCAAAATGAATGTTGTTTTCCTCCATATACGGATAAGCCTGTTTCCAAACAAGACCGGTCATTTGCTGTATATCTGACGCTATTCTTCCGCATAAGTCACCCGCCGCCGCTGAAATGTCTTGATGGATTATAAAGTTTAAATGATTGACCGTCTTTACCAGTAATTCGTATAGGTTTGTATAATTTTGTTGATCATTATCCGTCGTTAAAGGCATTTCCGTCCACGCAATTTTATAAATATCTTCGGAAAGAGGCGGATTTTTTTGAACTCCCAAGAACAAAATCTCGTTTATATCATCGATAAACTCTTGATTGTCCCCTATAACCCTATCCGCTAATAGGTGTTTGCTATAAAATGCGCTTCCCTTAACTTCATAATGGATATTTTTCGCATATCCTTTAATGCATGTTAAAAGTATGATTAGATTTTTATACATTTTTATTCCTTTCCATATTTTTCATTCCAAATATCAATCAACGATTTTTCAGATAGACCGGTATCTTTTAAAGCGTCATCTATTGTAAACTCGCCGGTTATATCGTGTGTTTCATCCTCAAGATTTCCGTTTTTTGTTACGATTTTAATTTTAAAATTATGCGTATCTTTAATTATTTCAAAAATTATCTTAATTTTTGCCGATTCGTTTAAAATAAAATCAGGTAATTCTTTATATATTTTTTCGGAAAGTTTTTCAAAAATAATTTCAATATTTCTATTTAAATCTATAACCATAGATTTATCGTTTATATAATTTTCAAAGTCGCAAATTATTTTTTGAAATGAAAACCCGTATAAATCTTGATCTATTTTTTTAGAATCTTTTTTCTGAACATAAACAGTAAAAACATTTTTGTCTAATTTCAAAAAACATTCAACCGGATATTCAAGCCCCTTTATGATATTTCTGATTTTTTCTTCTTCGAAATAATTATTTGATGGTAATTCGTATTCATATACGTATTGTTTAAAATCTGGAAAAATATCAGTTACTGTTTCTTTTTTAATATAACACATAGATTGTTTTACAGATTGAATGGATATGGGATTTTCATATTCTTCTTTCAACCATCTTTTTATTTTACTTTTTAAAAACAAATTGTTTAAAAAATAAAAAATATTTCGTTCTATAACAAACCCTCTGATTATGAGTTTACCACGAATTATATCTGTTTTTAACAAAACATCTATTGCTCTATTTTTTAAATAATTAACAAGCCTAGCTGATAAATATTCAGAAATGGCTTCCGGATTCGCTTTTGAACAACAAACAGGTGACTTTTTTTTAACTAACATTCATCAATTCTCCCAATACTTTATCAATAAATCTAACTCTATCAATTACTTCTTCAGATATTCCAAGTGTTTTATCCTCGTAAATATAAATAGATTTTCTTGATCTCCTTAATAATCTTGAAAATAAGGATATACTGAGTTTGTATTTTTTCCTTACTCTTTTTAATTCTTCCGCCCATTCTTCATTTATTTTTGTTTTTGGTTTCATTTTATTTAATAAATCCTAATAATTTTAATAATCTTTCAATAACTGACATCTTTCCGTAATATCCCAGTTGCGTCAATTTTCTTTCAATTTTGTCCATTTGTTTTTTGCTGATATTTTTATGACCATGCGCATACCTCCAAAGTGTCCCCTTATTTACACCAAACAGTTTTTCCATTTGACCCCACGACATCCGCCGCTGTTCTTTTACTTCAAAAATAATATAACGTTCCATTTTATTTCTCCTTTTTTAAAACGTTGGGCGCGGAATGGTTTGGTATTTCACATATTTATTCGCCAATATTCATATGATTCCGCTTTAGGTCTTCTTACTAAAAAAGACTATAAACTTTTTCAGTTTCCGCTTCCAGAACCAACTCTTCTGAACCCTCTTTCGCTTCTTTAAACCGTTCTTTTAATTCTTCAATATTATCCGGCTTTTCTACAGTTTGAATATTCGTATTGATTTCTGACGCTTCTTCGTAACTGTATAAATTACCCAAAACATCCGGAAATGTGTTTCGGAAACAATACGTCCTAGCTCGGTTAAATAACATCTTTCTCGTGTGATTTTTCCACACAATGTTATTCAATAATCCGGCTTGGCGCGCCTCCTTGACTGAATATGTCCACTCCTGAACGTGTTCAACCCCTTTTCGCTTGCAATAAAATGTACAACTTAAATCTTCATCTTGTCCCTCGAACTTATGTCCCATATCTTCAACCATTCCGGTAGCCATTACAATCGCCGGGATACTGTCCGAATGAAGTGTCGGTTTTCCATTCAAGATAGCAATTCCGTTAATCGCCTGAAATGGTTTTAACCCCAAATCCGCGCCCGCTATGATTCTTGCGAAAGCCTCGTCCGGTGTGCACCCTTTTGGTAACATATTTCCTTTAATAAACCGGCTAATTTTTTCTTTTTGCAGTTCCACAAAATCCCTTGTCTCTTGTTCTTTGGATACGATTTCATTATTCATTTTTTTATTCTCCTCTTTCTAAATACAAATTTGAATACCGGATTGTCATTTTATTCGGATATGCCGAAAAAATGCTTTTATCCTTATTTTCTTCCCACTCTTTCAATTTTTCGCTAATCTGCCGGATATGATGGCGCGTGATGTCTTCCGCGGCCGTGAGTGTTTCATAATCCGTATCTGCACAACATATTACATCTTCTTCGCCCTCCTTGTTTGATTGTAAAATAAACATAAAATCAATCGATGAATCATCGATATTAAACCGATTTTGTATCCCGAACCGATACATCGCTTCTTGCAAAGGATATCCTAATTTTTGCGGCCACTTAAGAATACTCTCAATGTCGGACGTTGTTTTGTAGTCGACAATTAAAATCCGACCTCCGGCAATTTTTTTAATCTTGTCCGCTTTCATCTTGCACGGCATCCCCGTTTCGGAGTCCGTCCACATAAACGGGACTTCGCTATGTCCACCGGTAAGAATTACGTTTGCCAAATCGTGATTTTTAAGTGCTTTTACCATTTTTTGGCTTTTTTCATATTCGGATGGAAGAACAAGAACTTTATCAGGATTGTCCAATTGCGCTTTTTTATATTTTTCCGTCTTTCTCGTTTTTGTCCCCCAATCCAAAACTAAAAACTTTTTTTCAAACTCTTCTGGCTCCAAAACGAGACAATGTGTCAGCTTTCCAAAACACAAAGCGTCTGTGTCTTCCTCTTTTTCTCTTTCGTCGTTAAAAACACTTCTTTTCCAAAAATAATACGCACCCTTATTGTAATCCTTTATTTGCGAAGCCGACAGTGCTTTACACGAAAAATATTCTTCATCCTTTATAAATTGAATATTGCCCATTTTATTATCTCCTATTTTTTCAAAATCTCTTTTAAATACGCATCCGGATCATCCGAAACAAACCATTCGTCCGCCGTTTTAAATAATAACGGAAACGCCTCCCTTAATCTCTGCCGGTTTCCCAAATCCGCTTTTTCAAACGCTGAACAAAGTGCTGTCGTAAAACTTCCCGATGTTCCTGCTTTATAAAAAGCCCACGTTTTAACATTATTTGTTGCAGTTTCTTCATTAAAATCCATTTTTTCCTCCTTAATCCGTGATGATATAGACGTCACACCCGTCATTTTCCGCCATTGCCCTGTTGTAGCAGGTTTTTGCCTGGGCGCATGAGGCGCAGAAAACACAGATGAGTGTTGTCGCGAGGACGATTAAAATCATTTCTGTTTTGGTCATTGTTACCCTCCTTATAAATCAAAGTTCAGTTCAAAAAAACTTTTGACATCATTCGCGGTCAGAATAGGGATGATACGTGAAAAATAGCAAGCGTTCTCTTCATTGTGACGAGTCGCCAGTTGCATGCATTTTTTGGATTCGGAAAGCAGCTTTTTTAAATGCTGGTTTTGCCATTTTAACGAAACAATCTGATCGGTCATTTCCATGTATTCTTCAAGTGTGATATTCATTTTGTATCTCCTTTGTTTTTTTATCTTACTTTTCCTACGTTTCCTATTATTTCACAATTTTTGTAAAATGTAAAGGGGGTTTTTTATTTTTTTTCATTTTTTTATTTTTTTCTTCCGATTGCTAAATAATCAATGGCTTGTGCCCCGTTTTTTTGTTGAAATCTCTTTGATTGAACGAGAAAAACGCGCCCCTTTTCGTAAAGATCGCGCGCTAATTTGAATAATTTTACATCATCTTCCGTCCGTCTCGTTCCGTTTTTTTCGCTTTCTGTCGAGAAATAACAAACTTTTTGCCCCGGCTGAATGCTTAACAGCCGACGCCGTCTTGTCTCAAATGAAAAATCCATTTTTACCTCCGATTCGTTTTTTCTCTTTTAAGATATTGAAAAAATAAAAATATATCAATATTTATTTTTTATTTCTTTGCAATGTAGTAGAACTTTGTATAAGAACATTTATTTTTTTTACAATATTCTATATACGACATTCCGTCCACTTTGATTTTTTTTCTTTCAAAGTTGGGTAAATCTTTTAAAGAGACTCCCTGTCGCTTTAATCGATCATACATCGTAATGTATTTGGCTCCGGTTCTCTTGCAAAATTGACCCAAGGTTTCCCCATTTTCAAAAATATATTGTGCCATTTTTTCTTTCCTTTCGTTTTAAAATCGTTTTAAACGCGTTTCTGTGCGTTCTTTTGTTTTTTTGGTATAGTCCCTGCGGGAATGTGTTAAAATCGCTTGTGCGTTAATCTGTGGCGTTCTGTGCGCGTTTTTATTTCTTGTCGTTATCCTCCTCCGGTCTGTATCCGTCAACTGCCACACCGTAAATCCGATAAATTGCCCGTTGTGCGGCCAGCTTTCCTGGTATCGGATTCGCCTCGAACGCATGGTTTAAAATGCTTGCATACACTTTTTCCGCCTGTATGCGCTTTTCGGAAGCAAATAAGTCTTCTGTCATTTTATGACTCCTGTTTTATCATTTTCGAATCAATTTTTTCTGCCATCTTCGCAATAAATGAAACATCTACCCACTGCCCCATAAAGTTTTGTAATAAAAACTTATGCACGGCGTCCAAAGTTTTCAATTTGTATTTATTCGCAATGTCTCTTACCTCAATGCAATCCCCAAAGTTAAAACCCTCATCTATTCCAACCTTGATATCTTCCGGATTATTTTCAATTTCATTTTCTTTTTCTTTTTTATTAAAAACATATTTATTTTCCTCTGGGGGGATATAGGGGGGTTTATTATTATATATATATTTATTATTATATTTATTACTTTCTATATCAGTATTATTATGTGTTGGCTTTGAACCGTATGCGGAAAAATCCGTATGCGGTTCAAACGTATGCGCGTTATCACGACACGGTGTTTCTATAAACTCATATATTATACCCCCAAACTTTCCTCGTTCATTGATTTGTCGTCTGATAATATATCCAAAAGAAATTAACTCTTTTATCGCCGAATATAATTGACCCTTGCTTTCTTTTAACTCTTTCTCAACAATATTCATATGAAAGATCCATTCATCCGGCTTGCTAAACAAATACGCATACAAACCTTTTGCCCGTAATGATAACCGGCTATCATTTAATATCGTATTTGATACCTGCGTATAATTTATTTTGTATTTTTTAATTTTATCCATTATCAGATCTCCTTATCATATTTTTGTGCGTAAAGGACTTCTTCCTCATGCAATCTTTTAATATAAAATGCAGGGTCGTCTTGCAAAGAGGAAATCGCTCTGGCTCTCTCTAAATTAAAAATAGAACTTTTTAAATAGAGATATTTTTCTATTCTTTCCCAATCAACATACTCTTGATAATTATTATCCATCTCAAACATATCTTTGTAAAAGATTAGTTCTGAATATAATGAATGAAAAGTGATATGCATATTTGTTGGTAATAAAACTAAATTATTTATTCTATTATCTTCGTGATTTCCATTTACATGATGTATTTGATATTTTTCAGTGTCCCAGTCAAAGTTGACATGGTTTTTAAATATCTTTTTATAATTCTTTGTTTGTTTTTTCATTCTTCCTCCTTTTTAATATCAAAAACCGGATATTCAACACTATAAAAAAGTCTTTATAATTCTGTATTGCAATATTCATCTTCTGATTCTTGCATTCTTTATCCTCCTTTAAAAAAGGTGGGGACAGAGGGGTTTTAATCCTTTTGATTGCGCTGATATGATAATTGTAACTGTCCCCAAAAAAATAATTATCATCCGCGCGGTTATAATTATTCTTCTTTTTTTTAAAAAAGTAAAGTGTTTTTTTATTTTTTCTTGATAATTTTTTTTAATCATTTTAAAATGGATATGTTAGAAAACGGTGCAAATCACATGTCTGGAAAAAATGAGTTTAAGCTTCAAAAACAAATTATTCAATTTTTGAGGCTTAATCATTTTTTTTGTTTCGCTATTCCAAACGGTGGATCACGTAATAAAATCGAGGCTTTTCATTTAAAACAATCCGGTGTCCTTGCCGGTGCTTCCGATATTGTCATTTTGCTAAAAGGCGGTCGGTGCGTCTTTGTCGAATTAAAGGACGGAAAAACCGGTCGACAATCCGATACGCAAAAAGTTTTTCAAAAAAACGTCGAATCGTTGGGATTTCAATACCTTTTATGGCGTTCTTTTGATGATTGTGTCTCTTTTGTGAAAAATAATTATTGACACATTATCACGAATCGTGTATAATTGTCTTGTATCTCATTTGGATACTTCATTTATATGTTTTTTTATTTATCTTCCTTTATAAAGCCCGCCTCTTGACGGGCTTTATTTTTAAAACATCGCAACTACAACCTTTAAGGGGGTTGCCGGTCTTTCTGTTAAGGTATCATTTTGAATAATAATACCACCTGTGTCTGATTTTCCAACTATCCACCCCTCTGTGGATAACTCTTTATAACCCTCAACAGGTGTTCCATCAAAGTCGATTTGTCCAGCTGATGAGATGGACAATAAATGAAAATAAGAACTCGTATTAACCTCTGAGCCCGCTTGGCTGGCTATAACAAATAATCTTATTCCACCAGTGGATGTTATCTCAACATCTGATTCGTTTTCAAAAGAATATTCCTTAATAACAGGAACAGAATTGACTTTGTTTTTAAGGGTATTTACATCACCTTGTATCTCTGAAACTTGATCACCAAGACCCTCTAAATCATTTTTGATTGTTGTTTGCTCTGTTTCGAATGCTGTTAAATCGTCTTTTGTCGCGTATTTCGCGTCTGTTTCAGATTTTGTATAGGCGTCTGTAATACCATAACCGGAAAGAGTCGTTGCTTTATCTGCTTTTGCACCTAATAGTGTATCTGTTTCTGTTTTTGTATAGGCGTCAATTTCTCCGCCTCCGTTCCCGTCGTTTATTTCTCCGATTAAATCTTCCGGTATAATTGTCATTTTAAACCTCCTGAATATTCAATACGCATTTCATCGGGCAAAAGATAAATAAGGTTGCTCCCGTCTCCGGCTGGAACAAGATACTTTTTTGAGGGTCTAACCCGTATCCGTGTCCTGTTTCAACATCTTCCGCGCTTTCCGTTAAAATGACTTGCGCTTGTCCCCTGTTTTGAATAATGTATTTTTTTGTATCGTCGAATTCAAAATCAGGTTTTACCTTTTTGATTTCATCTTCAACTGATACCGGTAATGTATCCGCGTTTTTAATCCAAATTGTAGCGACTTCCATTTTATTTTTCCTCCACAAAAATCTTTCCGGCTTTTAAAATGACTGCCGCCGCCGCAAAAATAGCCAACGCGACAGGGCCCGTTTTTGCAATCCCGTATACCGCCAGTCCGGCAATAGCTCCCAAGATACATTTTGTCAATAACATAAAATATTTATTCATTTTTTTTCTCCTTTTACACATAAATTATAGGCAGTTTCATATTTAACCTTTTCCAAATACAATTCGGAAACTGTCCGCCACTCGGCCGCCTCCACCAGCGGACATTTATTTATTAAAACGTATTCCGTCGTGCAGTTATTCAAAGCAAGAACGGACATCGTAATTAAGAATAATTTCGCAACCCTCATTCTTCTGTTTTGCCTTTTCAATTTCCTTATTTGCCTCTTCAAGCCGTTTTAACACGTTTTTAGCGTTTTCTCGACTTTCCCGCAACAACCCCAGCACCTCATCTTGAATTGACGCCCTGTGCGCTTCCCATCCCTTGCTATACCCTTTATAAAATAATGATACGCCACAAAGCGCTATTACTAAAAAAAACAATAATCCGCAAAAAAGGCGGTATTTCATAAAATGCCCCCCTCTATGGTATTCCATTTTGTCAAAAAGTCGGATGCCGACCCTTTCCCATACTTCGTATTATAATATTCTTTCCAATAATCGCCCATCTCTTTTTTTCTCTTGGGGATTGCCGCCGGAACCCTCAAATAATGGACACGGCACATCGCCGTTGCGAATTCGTCGTTTGTCTCTAGGTTTTGTTCTAAAGACTTTGTGTTGTCCCAAAATCGAATAACTTTTTTCTTCAAATCCATACGATACGTTAAATAATTTTGCAAAATATCGTATGCCGTCGCTTTTTCCATTTGATAAATGCCGAAAGCAGGGCCGCCACCTAATTGTCGCCGATATTGTCCGCACAACGATTCGGCGCAAGCTGTCCCGACAAGTAGATTTTCCGCCTCTTTCGAATAATAACCCAACTCCTTTAAAACGGGTCTGATTATGTTTTTTCTTAATAAATACGGATGCATTTTATACCTCCTCTTGCGTCGCCGGTGTTAATAAAATTGTGCCTAAATATACTTTTGAATCATCCACAATATAAAGCGTCGATTGACTTTTTTGTGTTAACGCGTCGTATTCTTCTTGTGTCATTTTCAGAAAAAAAACGCCGGTTGTGCTTATTCTTGATACTTCTCCGGAAACCGAATTAACTTCATTTCCTAAATCGCCTAAATCATTTTGTAAGGTTTTAATGTTTGTTTGATTCGTAGCAATTTCTGTTTCTAATGATGAAAATTGATTTTGATGTGCGTCTGATGATGTATTGTGTGTTTCGATTTTGGCATTTATTGCCGAAACTGTATCCGCCGGACAACACGCCGTATCTGTTCCCGTTCCTGCTAATACGTCCGCCGCCGCCGCTATTTTTATCCGTCCGGCCGCTTCAGTAGTAGCTGACGAATATGCCCCGGCTATCCCTTGCTCAATATTATTCATATAAACCGTCGCTACAATTTCTCCAGTTGTCCAAGTTTTAGGCGTATAACTCATTTCATTTCTCCTATTTTATTATACCAATAATAAACCTGTTAAAATTATATATATTCCCAATGTAGCCCGCCGGATGTTTTAGTCCTACTGCTTTTAGACAATGATTCAT
>CASFFJ010000180.1 GCA_949293915.1 uncultured Christensenella sp. | reverse complement strand
TTTTGCAGGTTTCTGCTTTTAGCAGTCGTCTGATTTCCTGACGGTTAAGCTCTTCCATTATTTTGTTGGCAGATTCGGTATTATATGTTTTTATTAAAGAAATAATCACATCCGTGTATTCAGACAAGTCATCAGATAAATAATCATAGTTGTCGGCGTTATAATCCTTAGTTTTTACATATATTCCGTTTCCCAATGCAAAAGTATATGTTTTTGTTGCTTCATCAAAGGATTGCTTATACTTTTCTGCAATATGAATTCTTAATGCCATGCCCAGAGGCATAGAAAAATGAATATTGTTTAAATACTCTACAATAGCTTTCCCGTTTTCCTCAAGTTTAAATATATCATCGTCAATTTGCTCTATCATATCTAACCCCCAGTCCTGCATTTTAATTAAGAGTTTTTCTGTATATTTGCTCGGCATGGTAAAACCTCCAATTTCATATTCATTCATTATTATCTGCAGCTCCTAAGCTGTCTGCCAATTTTTTAAGCTGCTCCCTATTTTTCATCTCAGAAGTATATTCTATATTTTTTAAAACAACAGAGTAATTATCATTTTTTGTTTCTCCAATCTCCTCAAATATCTCTTTTGACGCATTAAAATAAAGAGCAGATTCATCATACTTATTTTCATAATCCAACATACATACACCAATAAAATTTAGTACAAGTGCATATTGAAGCGTTTTTGTCTGTTCAGAATCATAAAGCAGTTCTTCAGCGGACATAAAGAAATCATAACAGTCAGTATAACCGCTAACCCTAAAACATACGCCCATATTTATTGTCTCTTTTATTCGGATAATAGAGTATTTTCCAAACCATTGCTCAAGATCTACAAACTCCTGACAAGCAAAATCATACGCTTGCTGAGCTTGACCAGATTTGAAATAAGCATTAATAATTCCCTCACAGGTGTTATTTGCAAACTCGCCGGAGGCATCCAATGAAGGATTATACCTGTGACGGATATCAAAAAAAATATCAAGAGCTGCATCACATTTATTTAAAGCGATATACACAGTAGCCAAATTGCACTTATGTATAAAATAATCTTTTGAATTATAATTTCCCAAATTCTCAAAGGATGTAACCGCAGCACTCAGATACTTTTCTCCATTTTCAATATCGCCTAAAAGATATGACACCCAACCTATATTGCCGCAGACCATCGTTTCGTAATAGGACGTCGGATTGTACACATTAGGATTTATTTGAGCTGCTTTATTTAAAAACTCCATTGACTTTTCGTACTCACAAATACGTTGATAATTAACTGCTATGTTATTGTACAAAAGAAAAAACATTTCCTGCGGACAATGATTATTTTTTAGAATCTCTTCGCTCTGCTTAAAATCCTGCATTGCTTTTGTATTATTTCCGCAAAGAGAATAATATAATCCTCTTTCAGCAAAAGCCACATACAATAAAAGACTATTATTTATATTTTCAAAAAGTGAAAATAGTCCGTCCATTCTTTTAGCAGCAGCTTCATTTTGTCCTTTTCTGAAATCAATACGTGCCAGCGCCCTGTAATATTGTATTAACCAATTAGCTTTAACCTGCGTTGTCTTTATAAACTCTATATGCTGTGTAGACTCATTGGCATATCTTTCTGCTTCAATTAAGTTTCCCTGCTGCTCTTTTATAACTGACATTAGAATATTAGCCTGAAACTTTGAAATATTACTTGCATTCTTCTTGGAAAGCAAAGTCAAACACATTTTTTCCAACTCATCGTACTTGCTTAGATTTGCTAAAACTATTCCGGCTTTTTGAATTAAATCTTCAAGAAATTCATTGCCGGAAAACAAAGAAAAGTCTATGTTGCTGATATAACCTTCGGCTTCCTGCACTTTTCCCATGACAATTGCGGCAAGTGCTAACGCCAATTTTGCCCCACAATATGTATACGATTTATCTTCATCGTTTTTTTTGCAAATTTCTACTGCTCTGTTTGCAAAGTTATACGCATAGTCAAACTCAGATAAATCCGGCATAATACTTGCTGCAAATACCAACAGCTCAGCCATTTCCATTGAATTTTCTCCATAAGTTGACTTAATAAATGTGATTGAATCATTTAATATTTTTAACGCCTGTTCTTTCTGGTTGTTTATCGCATAAAGCTTCCACAATTCTTTAGCAAAAGTTTTATATGTTGGTGATGCTTCACCTAAGTTCTCACGCTGCTTTGCAAGAAATAACTCATACTGCCTTAATGACTCTTCGAAGTCACCGTCACTGATTGCATCGGTGTATTCATTCAAGCCTTCTACATTTTCTTCCGCATCTGAATAGTCCTTGTATTTCTCTGCAAATTTTTTATACTTTAACTCTTCAGATTCCAGTTCTAATTGAGCACAAATTTCTACAAGATCGTTTGCTATAGGTGACAAATATTCTTTTAATCGTAATGTTCGCGCAAATTTAAATGCCGACACATACTCTTTGTATGACTCGTACAAATTGCAGTTATCGGCATAGCATTCGGCAATCTCCATTTTGGATACTAACATGATCCATGTAAAGCCGATCTTCTTGCCCTCTACAATCGCCCTATTGAAATAATCCAAAGCTGAAGTTGTTGTGCCGAAGTCCTTTTCGAACCCACCAAGAAAGAATAATATGAAAGGAATAAACATTTTGTTGGGATTTCTTTTCATATGTAACCCTCTCATAATAAGTTTTTCTTTAAGATTTTTATGATATTTATAAGACTCCGTCAAACCTTTTCGGCTTCGCTCAGTCTCTGCCATTTTCAATGCTTTAAGCAAATATTTTTTTGCCTGGGTCGGATAATAGGCATTTTGATACATTCTGCCGAGCTTTGCGGTGATCATACATCTTTTAAATATATCTTCGCTTTTATATCTGCGCTCAAGTTGTATTGCACATGAAAGCCTTTTCATAACGACCGAAATATGACATAAATAATCAGGATTACAGTAATCCTCCAATGATTCGGCAAGATAATAGTAACTTTCCTCTTTTTTTATTGACTCGTTTGCTGCAATTAGGTCTGATATAATCGGATGCATATATATTGCTTCATCAGAGTCAATATTGAGCCATCCCCAATCACACAATTCTATAACGCTGTTTTTGTTTATATATAATTTGTCACAAAAGGATACGAAATTCGTTACACTTAATCCCTCAGCAGAAATAAGTGTAGAATTTTTTAATATTTCTTTTTGTATGTCTGATAGATTGCTCACACTGAAAATTACGTTTAAATGAGCATACATGGCATTATATGCTTTTATCTCCTCGCTTGTAATATCATATTCGTGAAATATTTCTTGCTCTATACTGTGCAACTCTTGATTATCAAGCTTATCAAGCATTTCTGAA
>CASFFJ010000179.1 GCA_949293915.1 uncultured Christensenella sp. | reverse complement strand
TAATATAAATACCTCTGTTTAGGATAGAGAAAAACACCGTCATAAGTCATAATTAGACATTATGGAGAGAAATTTTAAAAAATCATTCGGTACAAGAGTTCGCTATTTAAGGAAGTTAGCAGGTCTAAGTCAAGAACAGGTTGCTGAATCTACAGGTCTATCAACTAAAACAATATCATATATTGAAAATTCTAAGAATACATTGAGCTTTAATAAATTACCGTTACTTGCAAAAGCACTTGGAGTTCCTGTTTACAAGTTATTCGTATTTGCGGATTCTGAAAACAATAAGGAAGTGTTGGACTCTTTGTTATCTTCTGCAACAGATAAAGAAATTAATGCTATCACCGATGTTGTTAAAACAATGCTTGCTCTTAAATAGTCATGATAAATAGGTATAATGTAAGGTCGCAAATTGCGACCTTTAAGTTTGTTAAAAATTTGTTGCAGAGGATAGAAAACAAATCCTCCACGAGAGGCCACTGTGGCCAATTTTAAGCCACTTTAATATTCGTTTAGGTATAACTTTAACTGTAGAAATATTAAATTGCTTAAAAGCAGCTCTGGGAGCTGCTTTTTGGTTTCTTAAATATTTAAATACAAAGTTATATTTCATACTTCCTATAGAGGTCTCTGTAATAATCACTAATGCTACGGTATAGCACCTTCTTCATAGAATAAAGAAACTTATCCTTGAACCCGAATTCTTCAAATAGACATTGATAATCCGTAATATCAAGGTCATATTCTATCACACAGTCTTTTACTATTTCTTCGTGCTTATTTAAATTAATATCCTTATCTTCGTTTATATCATGGTAGAATACGTATTTTCTTAGTTCTTCAGTGTAGAATTCATCCAGTTTCTTGTATAATTCATCTTTTCTTAACAGTTCAATTAGAAGTCTTAAGGTTAGCTTATCCACGTCTTTTGAATCTGTCAGTACATGTGTTATTCGTTTAATGTTATTTGAATATTTGTATCTCTGTTCACACCTCAATAAATTAAGGTCGTGAAAGAATAATCTTCCATTTTCAGCATCATATTCAACATTACAATCTTCTCTGGAGAACAGTTCTTTTTCTTCCTCTGATAATGTTACATTATTAATAAATCGTGTATTGCCTTTGGTTTTAGCCTCTATCTCACTTGCTTTTGAATAAAATGTCATTACCCTATTCTTATTTTTACAATCAATAACATTTTTTCTTTTGCGTGGTGATAAAGTTAATGTTACATATTTATTAGTTTTTGATGTATATTCAGACTTGTTATAAGGATACTTAGGTTTCCATTTAGATAATTCTTTAATGTACTTGTTTGCATCTAACGGTGTAATTATATCTTTTGCTATATCAATCCAAGTAATAGTCGCATTATCACCTAAAACTTCATATATTTGTTTTAGCAGAAATAAGAACTTTAGGAGTTTTGGCATTTGCATATTGAAAATAGGTGTATATTTTTCTTCATCTTCTTCTCTGACTTCATCTAAATATAGTGTTGGTGTAAAAGTAACTCTGAAGTAACTTTTATCATAATTAACGGTGTAATTACTCTTTCTGAAGTGCTTTGACATAACATTATCAAGAATTTTCTTCGCATTATATGGGTCAAATACTCCATCCAGTTTTAAGGATATACGCAATTTATCTATTAAAATGTTACCAAACATATTTTTCTATCTCCTTTTTAAATCTATCTATTACTCTTATTTTCTTCGGCTTCAGAATTTCACTAAGTTTCTCATAGAGTTTTCTGTACTCAGCTTTATGAGCTTTATCAGTAGGTTTAAAGTATTTATCCAGAATTTCCTTTAATACTTTCTCTAATTCTTCCTCATTAGGTCTTTGGTACAATATCGGAAGTATTACAGATATTAGCTTTGGCACTATGTTATGTTTATTGCTACCTTCATATTGTTTAAGGAAATTAAAAAGCTCGGTGTAATAAGAAGTCCTGCCTTCATCTTTTGAATAATTCAGTACCGTACGGAGCAGGAACATCAAAGCATTGGGTGTAACAAAATCATAGTTATATGAATTCTGAAAATTAACTACAGCTTCTGGATTTGTTTCACCATTATAAATTCTACCGAGAGGATTCTGCCCGGATATTGTAACCTCAATCATTGCTGAAGTGTTGCTAAACCCCCTCATAATACAGAACTCAATATCTACGTGCTTGTCTTTTTTTAGAGGTTCATCATATTTATAAGGAATAGCAACTGCATAATCATACTCCTTCCGATAAGCCTCTGTTAAAAAATCGGAATTCTTTATATAGAAGTGTATTTGCTGTTTGTCTGGAATATCTTCTACAAATAAATAGTTTGGATTAAACGGTTTAAATCCTTTTAGTTCTTCATACAGTTCTCCATAACAACAATCAAGGTCAAGTTGCATAAACATTTTCATGCCTGCTATAAGAACCAATCTTATGTAATGGTTGAATATATTAAAGAAGGAGGATTTATTCTCTTGAGATATTTTACACACCTTATAAAAGACAAACAGTATATAAAGTTCCCAGAACACTCTTGCATAATTGTCTATAGCGAGATAAGTTTCGTCTCCTGTTCTATTAAAAGTCATATCATCTGGAGTAATACCACAACATAATTCTCTGAACTTATCTACATTGAATTTGAAGTTAATGTTTTGCTTTCCAACAGCATCTGAACTTCTTTTACTTCTTGCATTAGCTTTCTTTACATAGTATGAAACAACACTGTTTATTGTGCCTTTTTTGCACATACTGATAAACCTTGCTATCGCATCCTTATCAAGATTTTGTGCAACACTACTATAAGAACTAACTATTCTTTCTATTTCTTCATTACTAAAACTAGGTTTTCTTTTACCATACTTTGCTATGTCAGATAAAGCATCTACATAAGCAATACTAAATACACTTAGGATTCTACTTATATTATCTTCTCTAAATATAACAGATACTTCTCTTAAACTAACAGGAATACTATTGTGATTTTTAATAACACCATACACAGAGTTCAAGTTATTCCCTTTAGTAAATATATTATTTAGAACTGAGGTATTATCAGTGTTTTCACATACATGGTTCAAGTTATCCTTCAAAGGAAATATATTATTTAAAGTTGAAGAATTATCTGAATTTTCTAAGTCATCTAAACCGTCAAGTCCATCATTTATATAAGTATTTTCTGAGCTAAGCTCAAGACTCTCATTTTCCATTACGACTCTCCTTTTTTCCCGACCCTCACTTTTGAAAGGAAAGAGGTGGTGAGAGTCGTATTACAACCACCTCTTTTTAAAATATAATTATTCATCAAGCTCTACCTCTAATCTAAAATCCTCTCGTGCTTGGTTTTGTTCCATTAAGCAAGGAATTGAAAAAGCCAATGCTTCATTGACTATATTAGAGATTGATGTCTTAGTTTTCCAAGCCTTCCACCATAACTTTAATGCAAGTAATATCGGTATCAGAACTTCCAGTTCAACTGTTGGGGAGGTATTATCACCTCCCGGTCCAATTGTTACATAATCTATGTGGTTTTTAATGGAATCGGCAATGAACTTGTTGCGTTCAATGTTTCCCTCTTTTACATTCCAATCCATAGTTGTTATCAAAAAAAGAGAAATAAATAGTTTTAATTTTGTTTTGAACATCTTTCTTTAGTCCTCCCGATTTTTATCTAACCAATTTTCAATAAACTCCCTTATCTTGCTATCTTGATTAACGGAACACTCTATTTTGCAGGCTTCTTCTACCAAATATCCTAGAGCTTCTTCTGTTTCAGGAGTCATTATTGCTTCTGCTACTTTCTTATCTGTAGCCAAGATTTCAAGAATCTCTCTTATCTTGTTTTTCTTTATGACTGCATCATCTTGGTTCTTAATTGCTTTTTTAAATAATCCTCTAATGAATTTTAAAAATTCTGGTCTCATAAGTTTCTCCTTTATGGTTGCGTGGCTCTTACCACTCTGCTACTAATTATTGTTTGAACGTTTTTCTGTGCTTTCCATAGTTCTTCAAATGATGGTTCTGTATCAGAAGTAATTTCTCCTGCATTTAATTCTCTATCAATAGATTTCACTTCTATTTTTGTCATATAGTTAAGTTTATAATCGGTTGTCTTATCTATATAACCTTTTCTATATGTACCAACCCTTGCATTAAATGTGATTTCATCACCCTCTTTGAGTTTTAATTTTTTTAATGTCTTACCTACTGTGAACCAGAGGTGGTCTGTTACCACCTCTCCTGTATCAATATTCACAACATTCTTTAATAATATTGTTCTTTCTGGGAAACCTTTAAATTCGTTGCTTTTAATTCCCATTCTTCCAACGGTTGCATGATACCGATTACGAGTTTCTTTTCCTATTGCTTTTAATTTTGTTCTCATTAGGCTACCTCCTCAATCGGTTTCATATTGTGTTCAATTTCTTGAACTACCCCAAGATGTTTGTAGAGAATACTTCTCACAAGAGAGCTAAATGTAACACCAGTAATTTTTCTGCTTCGTAGTTCATTTAAAACATCCTGTACACGTCTATATTCTTCTTGCGTAAAATAGACTGTAATCTTGTGTTTAAACCATCTGGCATCTATTAGGTCAATTTTTCCTGTAGAAATTTCATTTACTACAGCCGAGTTTATTATTTCGGTAAAAAATTCTTCGTCATTGCGTACGACATTAAATAATGTGTTAAATATATCGCTATCAACACGAACACTTTTCTTAACTAAATTGTTTGATTCAGCTTTCTGACGAAAGAATCTTTGTCTTAATCGTGAGAATATGTCGTTTCTCAACCTAACTCTTTTTGCCAGAAATCTTTTCCCGGATTTTATTATGTTGAATCCTACAAGTCTTGTACCTGCTTGTCTTTCTGCCGAATTATATGTTTTTATCATTTCAGTTCTCCTTCTACATTGTTTTCTGTGCAATCTTCTACCAAGTTTTCTATCCACTCTCTTGCCTTGTTTTTATTACTTTGTGTATGATTATGAATACCAGCTTGAATTCTTTCTGATTGAAGTTTGGAATATTGCTGTGTAAACATCATTTGAAGTTGGTTCAACATATTGTTTGCACCACAATCAGCACTTAATACTGAATATTTCTCTTGTAATTCACTTAAGGTTTTAAAATCCCTGCTTAATTTATCAGCTTTTGTTACTAAAATAGTTTTACAGTCCTTTGAATTTTCAAGGAATTCCTGCATTTCATTGAAACCTTGTCTTTTACCTCTAACACTCGATCCTATGTCAGAGAATTCTCTTACGATTTCAAGATTATTCTTCTCAGCGTATTCTTTTAATTGTTCACATTGAGATTCCAGTGAATAACCTTTTGTTTG
>CASFFJ010000178.1 GCA_949293915.1 uncultured Christensenella sp. | reverse complement strand
TCTATAATATCCTGAACACTTACTCTAAATCTATTAGCATAATAGGTATGAGTATAATAATACTTATAAAGTTCTCCATTTACAAGCATTATTACATATCCATCATTTTCATGGCATCTTCTTCTAGGAATATCTAGATATCCATCGGTATTAAGATGGGATAATACCCATGCTCCATCTACTTTATAGATATCTAATGTAGTACTAGAAGAATAAACTTCATTAAACAGATCAGCATTATACTCGATGATAGTTTTTGCTGCTTTAACAACGTTTTCATCATAAGATATAGTGCTATCATAATCGAGCTCAAAATTAATTAAGAGAGATTCTACCCATGCAGGAACATCAGTACCAGCATTGATTTGCTGTACATATGGTTGTAAGAAGGTAGGATCTACTCTACCTATATTATTATGAGCTCTATGAATTCTTGTATTATAGAATACCGTAAATACATATTGAACCGAAGTTCCTTCGTCAGGTGCTGCTCCACCATCAATCGTAAGAAATGGACCAATAGTAGAAGCATTATCTGCTGTTACAGGATAATAAACTCCATCTTTGAAGATAATTATATTAGACGGATCTAAGTAATATTCTTCATTTAATTCGGTATAAAATGCATTTACCGCTCCTGAACTGATCCATTCACGATGATACAGATCAGGATTTTTTGTTAAAATACAAATAGGATGAGTTCCATTAGGATCTACAGTGCCATCATCTTCAAATGCAAAAATAAGATCTTCGCTATCTCCTAATCCTCCATCTTCTGTATATTCTACATTAGTTGGAATAGAAAGAATGTTTACATTGAAATTTCCTGCTTCAATAAGATCTCTAAAATCTGTATAATCTATATCAATATTATTGATTAAGATATAATAATGACCTTGTTGAGATAAAACTTGTAAGTTGCTCCATTTGATAAATCTTCCATTTACAAATACAGCAATAGGATATATGAGATTATCATTAAATAAATTAAGATATTCCTCATATAAATTCTGCATATCAATCAGACTATCTTCCGGAATAGGTTTAAACGGAATATAGTTCATGACTAAACAAATTTTATTATGCTCAGTAAGAGTTCTATTTCCATCGATGATATATTCATCAGAACGCTTATAAAAAGCATCTGCTGTAATATCATGTGGAATCATGGACTTTTGCTGCTCAATAATAGAACTTGTAGATTCTGATCTCAGTGCAGTAATTTTATCAATTACACTGATCATACAGAACTGCCTCCAATTTCAACAATATTCTTAGCGAAGTCTACCATTTCTCTTCCAATGATCTTCTCAATGGTTTTTTGATTGTTGATATAAGCACCAATATAAGCATCAGTAATCATAGTAGCAAAACTCGGAAAATGCTCTAATGCAAATACAGTGCCAGTACCATACAGATACATCCACTTCTCTACGATTACATCGAGAGTCAATCTGCTAATTTTAAGAATATCAGATAAAGCTTCAGAGAAAGTCTTGATATTCAAGAATGCATCTCTATTAAGCTGCATATTAATCATATCAACTTCTCTATCAGAAATACCAGATAAACGTTTAGCGATAGTGTAGGTTCCTTCCATGTTAATATCCTTACCAAGGACATTAGCTAAATAATACATAGCCGTAAGATACATACATTTACCTTTAGACCCAGGAACAGCACTAATCTTAGATACATAATCTACTACATGAGTAAATAACTTAGAAAAGCATGCTGCACCATCTTTGGTAAGCGAAGAGTTATTAATGAATCTCTTCTCATCAATGTAATATACCATATTGGACATGGCAGATACAAGATAAGAAATAAGGATATCTACATCACGGCATACATATTTGCCAGAAGAATCCTTATAGATAATATCAGAAACATCGATAAAGATTTTTCTATCTTTACCATTACCCTTAATATCCTTCATGCAAGTAACTTTAAATGCTTTGGGAAGGGGTTTATCTCCACTAACAAGAATAACCTTATTAGATTTGAGAATCTTAAGAAGTTTAGAACTAATCTGTCTACGCTTTACATCATATGAAATATCATCAAACTCAGAGGTATCTTTATCTATTTCAGTGGCATTCCTGACAAACGTGAAAATCTGCTTTTCATATTCGTCATATTTGGTATAAAGATATGTATTAGCAAAATTCTTTACCATATCTAATCCTCCTTAACTTCATAATTATTTCTATGTTGACGTTCCTAAAATTCATTATTAAAACGAATTTGCATAATAATGAGTAATTTATAGTAATTTTTGAAAGGACTTATTATTAATGGTTTTAGATATGCCATAATAACTTTATGAAAGGAGTGAAAAGATGTTTTTCTTAAAAGATATTACGCATATTTTAACACCATGCTTTATTTTTATTTCTGTAATTTTAGCCTTATATGCAATCTATTTAGATTCTCCAACTCACGAATATAAAAAATATAAAAAATTAAATAAGAAATTTTTTAAAGATCATTTAGAGACAATGACTTTAATAGAACTGAAAAGAGAAGTAGATTCTTTAATAACAGAACACAGATCAGATATATTGAGTCTTTGTACGAATGATTGCATAAAAATTATAAACAGTAAAACCGGAGATGAAATTTATTATCTCTCGAAACAAGTAATAAGAAAAAGAGAAAAAATTTATGACAAAGACAAAGATAAGTTTTCATATACAAATAATTTTATAATCGTTTTATTAAATGATGGCATAAATTATCAGGCTTACTTAAAGATGCTCGATAATGTAATCTGTTCACATGATTATGAAGGATTATATATTGAAGATGTATTTAATTATGTAAGTCATTTTATGATAGATATGAAAACTACATTATATAACACAGAGCAAGGCATAAGAAAATCAGTAGATAAAGACATGGACGAAATTCGTGATAATAGTAAAAAACGATATGAAGAATTTAGTACTTTTGCTAATAATGCAAAACGAAGACGAACCTCCAATCAACGAAGGATTCGATAATGCTGTGTGAGGTATCTAATATTTAGATACCTCTCTCTAGTTTATATTTAAATAAAAATGATTATATATCATACTATTAAGAAAGGAAAATCTCATTATGATAAACACAATGGACAAATTAAAAAAATATTTATGCGTTATAGATATAGCATATAAGTTATATATCTTCATATGTGTATCTATTGCTCTTTCAATATTAGCGCTTATAAAACCAAAAACTTTAAGTGGTATTATATTCTTAATATTTGTAGGAATAGCATTTCTCTTATTTAGAAGTATTATAGCATATTATACTCAGTTTTCTTTACTTAGAAGATATGCTAATGAAGATACTTTTAGAGGAAGAATACATTTTCATAGACTTCAGAAAAAGATAGATGAAGCCTTTGAAAAGTTAAATGAAAATGAAGAATTCTTTTATCACAAATCTACGAACTGCTATATCATTGATGATTATATTATAACTCCTTATATGATTTCTCATCTTGGAAATCAACCATATATCATCTCTATAGCTGGAGATATTATTGAAGTCAATGGAGCTTATTATTATATGAGCTTTCGTGATTATATAAAATTCGATAGGCATAAACGCCATTGGAATTTCGTAGAATATATTGTAAAAAATAAGAAGGTGACTGAAGAAAACGACGTAGAATGGCTGTTACGAAAAATGAAAAAGACGAAAGGATAATATAATTATGAAAAAGACGCCTAAACAATATGAAAAATTGATTAATAAAATTAGTATAGCTCTTATTGTACTGATTTTACCTTTAATCGTTATTGACACGTTTATCTATAAATTTTCAGATATATTAAATTATGAATATAGCGATTTTGCATTTATTATAAGTATAATATGTATACTTACAGCATATGTAATTAGTACAGCTTTCGTATTAATATATCTTGCTCCATATCAAGTTCATTTTGATATGATCAATTCTACATGGACAAAAGAATATGCTGGTAAAATTTCATTAAAAGATTTTGATGAAAAAGTTAAAGAATATCAAACTATGGCGTCTAATACTTTTAATAAAGATAATACGGATATATATAATTGCCATAAAGCTTTAGTATTATCTAGTAATACTATAGATTATTGCTCTCAGCATTCAGTTTACCTGGTTTTGCACGATGATACTTCAAAATATATTGGATATGGAGTTGTTGCTGATATTCCAGAATTAGATGGAAAACGATATCATTTGTCTTTCTTCGATTTCATTAAGTTCAGAAAACAAATCAAAAAAGGTAAATATGACATTTTTACCCCAATAATGAAAAAGCTAACGAAAGAAAATCTGAAACAAGGAGAGGGTTAATCCCTCTCCTTTTATTTTTTCTAAATGCCAAAAACTTTATAATATTACGAATATTATAAGGCAGGTTTTAGATTATGCATGATATTCAAAATTATCCTATTACTGAGGTGCTCAATGAAGTACCTTCATATAATATAAATATAGGCTCGAATGTATATTATAATACTAATCACGCTAGTGTTCCTAGAGTGACTCAGATTTTATCTGAAACGTTAGATTCTACTGCTCTTATTAGATGGGCAAATAGAATAGGTTTAAGAAGAGAAAAATATGATGAAGTATTGGACAAAGCTGCCATTATTGGTACAGAAGCTCATAGTCTAATAGAGAATTATATTAAAAATCAAATTGATGACGAATATTCAAATAATATACCTTTTAAGGGGTTCTTGATGTGGTATAAAGGACTTTGTAAGAATAATACAGTTAAACCTTTATATTCTGAATACTCTATGTCTAATCAGTTCTTTGGAGGAACTTTAGACTTATTGCTTCAAATCAATGATAAGATCTTTTTAGTTGATTTTAAGACTTCTAATTATGTTTCTGAAAAGTATTTCTTACAATTGGCAGCATATAGATGGCTTATATATCAAAACTTAAATATCAATATCGATGGATGCATCGTATTGCAATTGAGTAAATATGCACCAGGATATAATGAATATGTCTTAGACTTTCATAATCCTGATGATTATCAATTTATAGAAGAATGCCATAGAGCATATCTTGCTCTGGTATATGCTTATTATAACGCTCATTATATTAAGGAGAGATATTATGAGTTATTCGAACGAAAGGAAGAAGCTGGCTGAAGATTTCATCAGTGCAGCTATGAATCTAAAAGGTTCATATTTAACAAGAGAAAAACGACCCTTAATGGGTTACTATGCCAATAGAATGAGAGAAAAAGAATTCATAAATGTCATGAAAGGCATAGCTTCCTCTATCACAAAACAATGTGACTATTATATTCTTTGCGAGATAAAGTCTATTGTTCAATTTTATAATAATATGCTTAGCGTTAAACTCAAAAACGCTAATTCAGAGGGCAACCCTAAATATAAATTCATTATACAAGATTTCACAGAGAGTTATAGCAGTGAAACTGGATATGTATCTAGACAAATCTGTAGCTTTTATTGCTATAATAGAAACAATAACAGAGAATTATCTGTCAGTATAGATATTCCTTCTGTTTCGCCAGATGATATTACCTTTAGATCTTACTCTAAAAAGGTTAGGATTTACAGAGAATATATAAGAACCATAAGTGGCTCATTACAGGAGAAAATTAAAAATACCGATGATCCGCAATTAAAAGAAAACTTACTATTCATGATAGAATGTTTGTCTATATATATTGTGGAACTTGGATTTGATATAATAGATGCTTTGCGTACAGAATATTATGACAGAAGAAAGAAGAGGAAAGAAAATGAACAAATACATGGCTTTTTTATTCAATAAACGAAGTCTATGGACTATAAAAGGTTTAAAGAATCATTTCGCTCTTAAAAGCTTCAAGAGAAGATGTCTTAAGAGCTCTCCTAGCTTCGGAGATTTATGGGAGATAGCTGACTTCATTAAATATATGGAGTTAGTATTCTTCTATGACAATAGTAGTAGAAAGAATGGTTTGTATTCCTCTCCTAAAGGATACCAAGAAGGAACTAATGGATTTACCATTAGAACCGATGATGTATGGATCAAGATTAAATTATATTCTGATAACGCTGGAATCATGATTGAAACAGAGCGTCTGATCGGAAATAATTTAAAGAGTTCTATAAGCTTAGTCAACGGTAATTGGGCAGATGAATATGATGACTATGATGAAGCGTTGTTAAACAATATTATTTCTATCATCTGGCATTATGTATTTGATCTGCTTGAAGACTACTATTACAATCGAGTAGATAACTTCGGTTCTCTAATCGAATCTAAAAAATCATAAAACAAAATAATGATAGGAGAAGATCTAGCCATCTTCTCCTTGATTTATACTCTTAAATAATGGAGTGATAATAATGCTTATTCAGCCTATTATATATGAAAACGATATTCAGAATGATGTAACACATCGTGGTACAAGAATTGAGATCAATATTGCAGATATTCATTTTGGTGTTGCTGGTGTAGATCCTATAATGCATTATACTATCTTACACGAGCAGTTTATCAATAAGATATCTCAGATGTATTTTGATATGCTTATTATCAATGGGGATCTATTTGATAGAAGATTTCCAACTACTTCCGATGTAGTTAAGTATGCACTTATATTTGTAAATGAATGTGTATGTCTATGCAGAGAAAGAGGAGCTACTCTTATCATCATTGAAGGAACTAAGAGTCATGATGATGGTCAGCTTAGCCTCTTATATCAATATACTAAAGATCCTACCGTAGATGTAAGAATTGTAGAGCAAACTCAATTTCTTATGGTTAAAGGATCTAAGAAGTTATGTATTCCTGAAGAATATGGTAAAGGTAAGGATTATTATGATTACTTCCTTAAGAAGTGTGGTCCTTATGATTCTGTAAATCTTCATGGAACTATTGTTGGATCTGTATATGGAGCTAATCAATCTAATTTAGATTCTAAGAAAGCTCCTGTATTTGGATTAGATGACTTCAATATGTGTCTTGGTCCTATTATTGCAGGACATGTTCATGTTGGAGGATGCTATGAGAAGTATATGTATTACTGCTCAAGCCCAATAAGATTCAGATTTGGAGAAGAAGAGCCTAAAGGATTTATTATTCTTCTTTATAATCTGGATACTCATGAGCATTATGTTCATTTTGAAGAGATTACATCGTTTAGATATGATACAATAACGATAGATGCTCTTGTCAATACCAATTTTAATGATCCTGATTATCTTAAAAGATATATAGATAATCTTCATACTAATGGAATAGATCATATAAGAATAGTATTTGCTAATGTACCAGAAGAAATTCAGCTTCTTGTAAAACAAGCATATAAAACTTCTGGATATGTAGCTTTTAAAGAAGAAGATAAAAAGAGAGATATAGTTTCCACAGAAGCTACTGAGGAACTAGAAAAGAAATATGAGAAATTAGATTTCTTATTAGATCCCAGTTTATCGGAATATGATAAACTGGTAAGATATATAAATTATAATAAGGGATCTGATTATATTACGGTAGACAAACTAAAAAGTATTCTCGGGGGAAGTATTATATGAAAACTAAAACTCTTAGGATAGTCACTTATAAATTTCATGTATCCGCTGGTTATCCTAATTATATGAATTATACAGTTTATATTAATGCTACTGATTACGATGAAGCCAAGAAAAAACTCGGAAAATATCTTTTCGAGAATGATATTCTCTTGACTAAAATTATTCGTCATTCAGTGTCCCGAAACCATCACGATGAGGGGCATAAACTAGGTTTCAAGTAGTACTGAAAAAGCAAAGAAACATCCAAGTACTACTTTTTGGTGGTGAAATAAATTGAATTTAAGTAGACGAACTAAATATGCAGGTCAAGGT
>CASFFJ010000177.1 GCA_949293915.1 uncultured Christensenella sp. | reverse complement strand
CTTATTTACAAAAAGAAGGGGATTGTCTTAATGTTTAGTTTCCTGTTTACTTATAAAAAATTTAGAAAAGAAAGAGTTTTAACAGTTTTGGGCGGAGTTTTTTCTTTTTACCTGTATAAAAATTTAGTTTGGTATATAAAATTTGCTGGAATTACTCTTTTTTGCTGGTCAGTACTAAATTATAAAAATACAAAAGAAACGACTTTTTCTATATTTCCGGTAAAAGATTTTAAAAAATACGTAAGAGAATTATTATTTGAAGAATTTATTTTCCAAATAGACAGTCAAATAGAAAATATAATTTTTCTGAGAAGTGGTGCGGGAGATACCTATAATTTTAGCATAATTCTTGATGCTTATATGCAGAAAAAAAACATAAATTTGACAAACACGTGTTTTTCAAGTGGAAGAATACTGAATAAAAAAATCATTCTTTTGTCAAATCCAAATATAAAATATAAAAATATTTTACTCCCCGTAGATTTGTTTTTATTCTCCTGCGAAAAAGAACAATATCGTTATAAAGGTAAAAATATACATTTTGTTCTTCCAAAAGATTTTGTTTATAAATTTTTTGAAGATTTAAAAAATAATGTAAAAAGAAACCATATTTTTACAGAAATTTGTAATTTATATAGTGTTGATAAAACAAAAATAAAATCTACGCAAGTTTATTTACCTGACGGCACTAAAGATAGAGCTATTTCTAAAATAAAAAAATATAACTTAAATTTGGATAAATTTGTATACTTAATTCCGGATTCGCTTTCATCAATATGTATGTCTGAAAATTTTTGGAAAAATTTGGAAAAGCAGTTGAAATTTTTAGGTTATGACGTATTTTATAACACAAAAGAATTAGACTTATTTGAGGCGTACTATATAGCTACTCAAAGTAAGGCTATTATTGGTATGACATCTGGATTTTTAGAAATTATGCTGCAGACAGGTGTTCCGATATATTGTATCTTTACAAAATTATTGTTACATAATGTTCCTGCTCAAAAGAATGCTGAGATATATACAAAAAAATTATTTCCGAATGTTAAGTCTACAGTTATTCAAGAATATATTGCAGATGAATATTCTGAAGATGACTTATGTAAAAGAATTGTTGAAGATTTTGTAACAAAAATGGAGGTTTTAGATTATGAAAATAGTTTGCCAGATTCCTGCACGGTATGAGTCAACAAGAGTTCCACGTAAACCGTTGGTAGATATTTGTGGTAAGCCGATGATTTGGTGGGTTTATCAACAAGTTCTTAAAGTTCAGGTAATTTCTAAGGTTTACATAGCTACTGATAGTGAAATTGTAGAACAAGCTTGTCATAATTTGGGATTGAATGTAATTATGACAAAAAAAGAACATACAAACTGTCTTTACCGGTTGCAAGAAGTATCTCAAAAAGTACCGGCAGATATGTATTTAAATGTCAATGGAGACGAACCTCTTGTAGATCCTGTTTCTATTGAAAAAGTGGTTAATGAATCTATAAAAATTAAGCCGGATTATCTTTTTGCATACAGAAAATTGATTGATCCTGCAGAAACAAATGATACAGGTAATATAAAAGTTGTAACTAATTCTAAAAACAGAGTTTTGTATGTATCCAGAGCTCCTATACCTTGTCCGTATAAAGGTATTGATTTTAATTATAAAAAATTTGTCGGAATTAAGTGTCTGTCAAAAAAAGCTCTTGATTTGTATGCAAACACACAGGTGGCTGATTTAGAAAGAATAGAAGATATGAGTGTTCTCAGGTTTCTTGAACATGAAATACCTGTTTATTGTACAGAAATAAACTCAAATTCGCTTTCTGTTGATAATCCCAGAGATTTAGAACGAGTAAGACATATTATGGAACAGCAATTAAGGGGTAATTAAAAAATGTCTAACTGTAATATTAAACTTTTGGATTGTACACTTCGAGATGGGGGATATGTCAATGATTGGCAATTTGGTGAGGATAATATTCAATGGATAATTCAAAAATTGCAAAAGGCTAAAATTGATATAATTGAAATCGGTTATATCAGGGATAAAGAAAAGAATTCTCCTGATAGAGCTGTTTTTTCTGATACTATTTCTACAAATAATATCTTAAAATCTTCTTTTCAGAAGAACAACGGGGCATCTCTTATATCTGCAATGATTGACTATGGTGCTTGCGCAATTGAAAATATATGTCCAAAATCAAAAACTAATATTGATATTTTGAGAGTTACATTCAGAAAAAAACAGCTTGATGAGGCTTTG
>CASFFJ010000176.1 GCA_949293915.1 uncultured Christensenella sp. | reverse complement strand
TTTTCCAACTGTTGTTTGATTTAAATTTAGTAATTTTGCTAACTCTACTTGAGTTAGTTTTTGTTTTTTTCTTAATTCTTTAAATATATTCATAATCAACCTCCTAAATAATTATGAAAATAATTCATAAAAAAATCAAATAAAAATATATTTTATTTTTAAAATATGCTTGACATTCTTATTTTTATGTTTTAAAATAAGAATTGAAATCTTATAAAGGGGGTTTAATATGAATTTGGTTCAGCTTAGGAATTCTAAATCTTTAACACAATTAGAATTAGCATTAAAATTAAGAGTTAATCAAACAACAGTTAGTAAATGGGAAAAGAAAAAAGCATTACCTAGTATTAAAACAATGCAAAAAATGGCTGAAATTCTTGATGTAGATTTGAAAAGCATTGTTTATTGCTTTGTAAAAGATAAAGAAAAAACACAAAATGAGTAAAAATGCCAAAAATTAAAGAGGTTAGAGAACGCACAGGTTATTCGCAAGCAAAAATAATTAATTTTAAGTTGGAGAAAATATGGAAGAAATAATTTACAAACAAATATTAAAGAAAAAAGAAAAAATAAAAGATACAGAAAAAGAAATTGATATTTTAGAACGCGCAGTTAATCGTTTGGAAAGTGTTCAAAAAGAATTAGTTAAAACACATATGGAAAAACAGAGCCTAGAAAAACTATTATGCCAAAAAGGTTTTAACTGTGAAAGTTGTGTGTATTTTAGTAAAAATGCAGATTACCCACAATGCACACGAAGTGTTCCAGAAAGTTTGGTAACAGATGAAAAAAACGAAACTTGTAGTTATTGGTCTAATGTTGAACAAGATTTAGATTTTGAAGAAACTGCCAGTGTTACTAATCCACAATCAACTGATTATGTAATATTTAATCATTGGACTGTTAATGATGAAAGCGAGTTTGATAATGACTATGAACAATGATGACAATATATTAAAAAATAATTATATAACAAATTTTTTTAGGGGGAAAAATGCCGAAAATTAAAGAGCGAAGATTAACACTTGGAATGTCTGGTTCACAATTAGCGCAATATTTGGGAAAAGATAAAAGAGATATCTCAAAAATTGAAAACTATTATTTTTTACCAACAAAATATGATTTAGAAAATATGCTAAAAGTGTTAAATTGTGATGTTTTAGAATTATATGACAAAAACGAGTTGCCAATAGAAATTATTCAAAAAATTAATGGTGTTGAAAATAATATTAAAAAATATAATGTCGCGACTGTGAAAACTTGTGTCGCGACAAAAAACAAGGGTAATTCTCGAGTAGATACATATAACTTTTGTGTTCGTGTTCACAGAAGCGAATTTCCGCTATTAACAAAAAACACACTTTCTGAATGTGGTTATAACAGTTTGCGTGAGTTTTTATGCCAGGCTTACGAAGTATTACAAAAGCGTTATGAAAAAATAAAAATAGAGGCTTCCGATTTGAACGCCGAGAAACCTCTAAGTGCATAGAAAATGACACTATTTTTATTTTATCACATTAAAAAAAATTTGTCAAATTATTTGGAGGTATTTATGGAAACAAATGTAATGGAATTAAACAGCTTACTCGCTGATTCAATTATTGAAATCGAAGAGGAACACAATATTTGGGACAATAGCATTTTGCAATTATTTCAAGAAATAGCAGAAAGATTTCAAGGTAAAATAGCAAGCGTAAAAGATAAAACAAAAAAACAAAAGGAAATTTCAATTATGAAAAAATTATTTTTCATAAACGGCAATAGAGTTAATGAGATATATTTTAGGCTACAAACCAAATTGTTAAAAGCTAAAATGTTTGGCATTATGAAGCCAAACAAACAAGAATATTTTTTAGGGGGAAATTATGGCAAATAATAAATTTACATTTTATGAAAGTTATTTACAAATGCTTGAACCACTTTCAACAGCAAAAGAAAAGTTAGAACTGTTAATATCGGTTATTAAATATGCTTTGTATGGTGAAGCACCGAATATTAAGGGTGCTTTATTGTCTGTATTTCTTGCTATAAAACCAAATATAGATAACGACCAAAAACGGCGAGAAATTAATCGTTCAAATAAAATTGGAAAAACAACAACAAACAATAACGAAACGGAACGAAATGGAACGAACAATAACGAAATGGAACGAAATGGAAC
The DNA here is from genome assembly GCA_949293915.1 of uncultured Christensenella sp. GTDB lineage: Bacteria > Bacillota > Clostridia > Christensenellales > UBA1242 > Onthoplasma. The sequence goes on along the minus strand of CASFFJ010000176.1, from coordinate 8,675 downwards.
GAATCATAACGAAATGGAACGAACAATAACGAAATGGAACGAACAAAAACGAATGCTTACCGACGCGCGCGCGCAAGAGAGAGAGAAAGAAATAGAAAAAGAAATAGATATTGATATAGAGAGAGAGAAAGAAATAGATATACAAAAATCACCACCTTTGGTCAAAGCTGGTGAACACTTTCTCTCTCTCAACAAAAATTTAAAAATAATTTTCCCAATAAAAATGTTGAATTAAAATCAATTGATGAAAAAAACATTGATTTGAATATTAACATTGATAAGCTTATTGAATCAATCAAACAAAGTGATTTTTTACGCAATTCAGACAATCTTGATTTATCTTGGTGTTATAGCCATTATGAAGAAATCATAACGGGTAAATATAAAAATTTTAAAAATAAATCTTTAGACCCAATAGTAATACATACAAGACAGTATACAAAAGAAGAACTTGACAATATTTTTACCAATATTGAAGATTGTGTAATTTGAAAAGAAGCTATTAAAAAAGTGATTTTTTGCCCTATTCAGATAACCTTGATTTATCCTGGTGCTATAGCCATTTTGAAAAAATTATCTCAGATAAATATAAAAATTTAAAAAAATCTTTTTGTAGGAGTTAAAATTGTGAAAAAAATAATAGTTTATCTAGCTGTTACCGATGACATACTTTCGTTACCTATAGCTTTATTTGATAACTTGTATGAAATTGGTATATGGGAAAACTGTTCAATTAAGGAAATTAAGCAAAAAATTAAACTAAAAATTAAATCTCAAAAAAATAATTGCTTTTTTATAAAAGTGGAACTACTTTTTTAAAATTTTTTAAAAAATCTTTATTATCGTAGATAATAAAAAATTAAAATTTTATTAAAAAAAGCGTAAAAAATACCCTTTTTGGCAGGGTTTGAAAAAAATGGGTGTATAATTATATATATATATTATATAAATTTTAAGGAGTGTGCGGTATGTCAAAAGTTAAATCTAAAAAAACATTTATAAAATCAAGTAAAAAAAGTTTTAAAGGAATTGTTTTTGGAACTGTTATTGCAACAGTTCTTGTAACAAGCGCTTTGGGTATTGGTGGATATTACATGAGCGAATGGATAAGAGGAGCTTATACGGATAGTGTTGTTGGAACATATCAACTTTCAACAATAACCATTGATGACACAACAGTTACAAGGTCGCAGTGGGAGAAAATGGAAGAGCAAAATGATTATAACCAATATTTTGCAGATTTGTTCGAGTTCTCTGAAAATGGTTTAATCATTAAAAATTCAGAAGTTTTTGCAACATTCGTTCAAGATGGTAAAACATTAAAAGTTGTTGTTCCAGAAATAGCTAATGCTGGAAAAGTTAGTGAAATCGAAGCAACTACAGATGGCAACAAAGTAACTTACAAAGTTCACACTACAACCACTGATGAAGATGTAACAACTGAAAGCACTACAGTTATGGTGCTTGAAAAAGTTGTAACTGAATAAACATTTTGTTTTGTAGTTATTAAAAGGGGAATATATGGCAAATAAAAAATATTTTATGTCAAATGTGATAATAAATACAGGTAAAATTTGTTTAATAATTTTATGTGTAGTTGCTCTTATTTTAGACATTTTGTATGTTTATTTTCGCTATATTGACCCAAGTAAAACTATCACCATAAACAATATTGGAAATCAAGTTGCCATAGATACCATAACTGATGCAGAAGGTTTAACTGATGAAGAAAAACGAGCTTTAGAAAATCGAACCCTTTTCACTGTGAATATGTATGACAATACAAACAAAAATGGCATTTTTCTTGGTGAAATGCAAATGAATTATTTTATGAGTTACAACTTGTCAACTACTGATTATCGTTCTTCTGGTGTTCAGTGGGCAATAAACATTGAACTTTTTGAGAAAGAAGTTGATTTGTTTAAAGTAGGTTATAACTCTAATTATGACAATATGTATTCAATTATGGAGTATGAAACAACAGATGGCGTTTCTTGGAATGGCAAAATTGAAGAAATGTCTATTGCAACAGCTTTAGAACGAGATAAGGAATATATCATAAAAATTGATAATCAACCATATTCGATTATTTTGAATGGAACATATACAAAAAGCGAGCCATTATGGGGCTTTTTGTGGAATGTGGAAAATACATATAACTATAATTTCCAAGATTTATTTTTATTACTGCTTCAAGCTACCCAAACCAACAGTAAAGGTGTTGGTACCAGATATTTGCAAATAGATTTGTCGGAATTTTTTACTGTTAAAAAATTTAATTCAGAAACTGGTGTTTTTGAACCACAGCAATCTGATATTGTTAAAAATTATTGTGTTGTAAAAATCAATTATTCAAAAAATGGAGCAGTTTCTAGCAATCAATCATTGTTTAATATTATTGCTAACAACCCAAGTTTTGATGTGGATAATAACGAAATAAGCACAGAATACTGGAATGCTACAATAACTTACGATTTAAGCGATAGTGATTTATCATACAGATATAGTGAATTATATCAAGGTTATTTTGTGTCAGCTAGTCAAGATTTAATTGTAAAATTTGCTAATATGCCAAGCTCTAAAATTGATGTTGTGATTAATTTAGATTCCGATTTTATAAAAGACCACAATTATAATATTATTGGCTTAGATTATAATGCTTTTCAAAATTTAAAATTAAATTCCTTAACAATTAAAAGTGAAGAACTTGCGACTTTAACTTTGCTTGATTATTGCCTAGCTGATACCAACATAAAAACATTAAACTATACTAATACAATAACGCTTATTAAATCAAACACTGCAATAAATAACGATTGCGTGGAGGTGGTATTATGAGCTTAACAAACCTAGCTGGTTTATTTGATTGGTTTAATCAAGTTGGCGATATAGTAATTTATGGAATGATTGCCATTATTGTTGTAATTTGTTCAATTATGTTGATTAAAAATAAGGAATCACGAAAAGTTTTTGGTTATATTTGTGCTTTTGTAATACTGTGTACAGGTGTTTTTAGCGCATTTGGTTTATACGATGAAATTAATAGTAAAAGCTCGATTAATGGTTCATTGGATATACATAATCAATTTGTAAAAAACAGTTATTATTACAATGTTAGTTCTCTTGAATTATATGCGGATAACACAGAAGCGGATTTATATAAAACCATAATTGAAAGCGAAAAAATAGAAAATTTTGATGGACAGACAAAAAATTATGAAGTTGTTTTTAACGACTATGAATTAATAAATCAAGCAACGATTAACGCTGGTAGTATTTACATAATTTTACCATATGAATTTTATAACACAGAGGGAACAATAAATGTTGCTTTTGACTTGTACCTTTTAATTAAATTTTTATCAAATAAAACAACATTAGAAGTCTGGTGTTATGGTAACACTGAATGCCAATATATTGAACAATATTTTGCTGATTATGGCTTCAGATTATATGTAAACGAAATTTAATTAAGGAGAATTTATGAGTAAAAGAAACAGTGCAAAAAGAATAACTGGAATTATTTTTAGTGTTGCTTTTATAGCTGTGTTTTTATTTGGTTTAATTTGGGCTATTATTAATTGGGAAACTGTTAAACAATCATTATCAGGAACTCAATTATATACTGCAGAACAAGTAGAACAAATAAAACAGCAAAGCTATAATGAAGCTTTGAAAGATAAAGACAGTTACTTGGAATTAATTAATAGTTTGCGTGATGAAAAAACTAATTTAACAGATGAATTAAGCCAGGCAAAAAATAATATCAATTCGTTGAAAAATTCAAACCAAGAATATCAAACAAACATTGAATTATTAACAGAACAGAAAATAAAGTTGGAATCTGATGTTGCCAATTTGCAAGCAATTAATAATCAAAATGAGAATAACATAGCAAGTTTAAATTCTCAAGTATCCGTATTGCAAAAAGAAGTTGAAAATTTAACAACTGTCGGAGAAGAAAAAGATAATTTAATTGTTCAAAAAAATATTCAAATTTCTAACTTACAAGAAACAATTAATCAATTACATATAACGAATGAATTAAATAATCAAAGTATTATTAGCTTGAATAATCAGATAAAATCTTTGAATACGCAGATAGCTGAAATGACAACTCAAGTTCAAAACAATAGTAGTATTGTAAGTTCTTTAAATAAAAAAATTGCAGATTTAGAAAAATCATTAGCTTATTATGAACAGTATATTGTAGGTTTAGAAACAGATGAGCAAGTTGTAGCAACTTTCGAGTTTGATGGAAGTGTATATAATATTCAAATTTTAAATAAAAATTCTACTGCCAGTGTTGCTAATCCACAATCAACTGATTATGTAATATTTAATTATTGGACTGTTAATGATGAAAAAATAGATTTAGCAACATATTCAATTTCTACAAATACAAAATTTGTAGCAAATTTAACATATAGGTATGATGTTAAATTTATAGTTGATGATTTAGATTATGATTCGCAAATTGTAACATTAAATGATACTCCTGACATTCCTATAGAACCAGTAAAGGAAGGATATCAATTTGATGGTTGGAGTTTGAATGGTATCGATATTATTGAAAATATTGTTACTGAAGTAACAGGGAATATTACTTATTATGCCGTATTTACTAAAATTCACACCGTAACATTTGTTGATAATAGTGAAATATTATCTACACAATCAGTAAGAAATGGTGAGTATTGTGATGACCCTGATAATCCAGTTAAGGTAGGATATGTTTTTAAAGGTTGGTCTATAAATAATTTTGATATTATAGATGTTTCTAACTTTAAAATTATGCAACAAACTATATTTTTTGCTCTTTGGAGTGTCGAAGAATATACAGTTGAATTTAGAGTTGATGAAAATCTGATAGAAACTCAAAAGGTTGAATATGGACACTTTGCTGTACAACCAACAAGTATAAATAACTTAAAAGGTTGGTCTGTAAATGGTTTTGACATAATAGATGTTACGACATACGAAATTACCGAAAACACGATTTTTTTAGCGATTTTATATGAAAATATAACATTATTTTCGGGAGAAAAAGAGGTTGTAAATGTTGAAAATGCATATTCTGAAAATATTTGTAATGCTGAATATAATTTAAATTTTGATAATTTATTAACAACTGACAAAATAATAGTTACTTTTAGTGTTGTTGGTATTTTTATAGGTCCTGACCAGGCTGAACCTACATATTATTGGAATGGAGAAGGATTTAGTTTATCAAGTAGTTCTGTTGGTGATTTAATTGTTAATTCAGAAGAAAATTTTTTTGTTGAAAATTTATATTATGTAAATGGTGCATATATAAAAATTAACTGTCTTAACAATGGTATATTAACTATACAAACATCTGGTGGTTATGTTGATTGTGGCTTTACAAAACTAACAATTTCGAAAATAGAAATTTTGAGATAAAATTAAAAAACAGACAAGGAGTAATTATGGATTTTTTTCAAGGTTTATTTGCGATGATTTTAGGTGCTGGAGCAATGTGGGGCTTAAGTTTGATTGATAGCATACATAATTTTTTATATGGTTGGTTTTAAAAATAAGGCTTTAAGCCTTATTTATTATTTACTAAGGAGAATATATGGGAAAAAGAATTGATTTGTCTGTTGAAAAAGTAGGTAAAAAAACTAAACCTAAAAGAAATTCTACAATAAACCATAAACGACCAGTTATAAATTCTAATAGTTCACCTTTAAATAGAATGTCTTATATACCTTGGGGTAGAACACTTACAACAAATGATAATTATTTAGGTAAACAAAAAACTGGCTCAAGTAAAACCCGACCAGTTGTAGTTGTAGACAATAATAGGAAAAATGAATTAGCTGTTGTTCCGCTATCTTCAAAAAATGGTAAAAATCGAACTGAATTAAAAGGGTATCAAAACACTAAAACCAAACAAAAAACTTATTATAAACATTATTTAGAAATTGAAGATGATAAAGGTCTGCCTATTAAAGTTAATAACAAGTTTAGAGAAAATCATAAGAATATGGATATATCTCATAAAGATGTAGAATTAATTAGAGATACACTTTTTAAAAAATCTAAAACAAAACAATTTAATATTAAGCAATTAGATAAATTTAAAAAACGAAAATAAAAAAGAGCCATTCATACGGCTCAAGTGCTTATAAACAAAATTTATAAGCCTGGTTAAAAAAGAATTGCAGTTCGGACATTTTGTCCATATCTTGTTAAACAAGACCAAAGCAATTCTAAATTAATGATAACATATTTTAAACAAAAAGTCAACACAAAAGAGCAAAAAATATGCCAAAGTTAAATAAAACTTTTAATTAAATTTAAAGCAACAAAGCATTAATTTAAATAAATAAAATTTCATCAAATTTTACTTAAAACTACAAAATCAAGGAAAAGTCAAAGCGCTTAAAAAATAAATATTAAAAAATAATTATATATACTAAAGTATATATAAATTTTGGCGCGTGGGGGTGGCGTGGACATTATTTTACGATATATACTGATTAGTATTTCGATATATTTTTTTGTAACAATGTTTAGCAAGCTTTTTATATTTTATTGGCAAAAGGGCTATGATGAGAGAAAAAAGAAGAAAGAAGAACGCAAACAAGAAAAATTAAAATGGAAATATGCTCACATACAAAATGGAAATCCATTGTTGGAAAGAATAATATCAAATAAATTTATTATTTTTAAAGGCGATTTAGGAAAGGGAAAAACTTTAACAATGAATTTAACCAGTCATTATATATGGCAAAAATTAGTATTTGAAAATCAAAAGAATAATCGTTATCAAAAAATTATGAACCCGGAATATTCTTCACAATGGTATAACTTAGAAAAAAATAGTTTGCTACCAATATATACTAGCCCTAATTTAGATTTTGTAAAAAATATAAAAAAACAAGCTTTTAAATCACAAGATTTAATCCCATATATAACTTTGCAAAAACAAGCAATATATAAAGCTTTGTTTATTGTCGATGAATTTTCATCACTTTTTCCAAAAGAAATGTATCAAGAAAATCAACGGAATCCAAACCCTGTTGTAGATGAAATGAAAGAATTGTTCAAAAAGAATAGGCATTATACTAACGGTTGGATACTGGGAACAGAACAAGATGGAGAAGATATTTTTATCGGCTTTAGGAAAAATGGTTATGCAGTAGTAACTGCATTAGGAACTATTGTTAAAACAAGTAAAAAAGGCAAAATTATAAGGTGGTTTAAAAATCTTTTTAATACATTTTTGCCTGGCTTGTTTACTGTAAACCTAAAAAATGTTTTTGAAAAAGAATTATTTTTTAAAGATAAATTTTTATTAGTGTTTAAACTTTTGTTACCCTCATATGTATTTTTACCATATGAATTTTACACTCGAAAGCAAATTATAAACAATAAAATAAAAGAAAAGTATCAGCAATATCAAACCCTTCTTGATTTCGAAGGGCAAAAATATTATATAAGATTTTCTAACAAAGATATATTTCAATATGACACTCGAGCTTATAAAAATGAGTATAAATCAAAATTTGATAAAAATGGAAATCGAAAATTAATTCAGGAGAATAATTTTGAATAAAACAGTAAAAGAATTAAGAAATATAATGCGTAAACAATTTTCCGATATTGTAATTTCTTTTAACAAATTAAAAATTAATGAAGATGAAATTAATATCTATATTAATAATTTCCCAAACTGGTTTGAGGTTTTAGAAAATTTTAAACAAAAGCAATTGGAATTAGAACGAGTTGCTAAGTATAAAAATATTATTAATGAAGAAATGCTTCTTGCTGAAAAACTAAAACAACAAGCAAAAGATGAACAAACATTAGTGCAAGAAGAGTTAATTATGACAGAAAAAGGATATGCTTTTGATTCTAAAAAAGGTTTAGCTAAATTTAATAAAGAACGCAAACTTAAAAAACGATTACAACAAACGCAACAAACAATCGATTCACTCGACAGATTAATAGTCGAACAAACTCCTAAAAAACGCCCAGTAGGACGACCACGGAAAAATGAGAATTAAAATGTCAAAATATAAATAAGGAGAAGCCAAAGCATTTACAAGATGGAGTAATATACATTATAAAATTTTATAATATTTTGTGTTTATAATTTAACTTCAATCATCTTTAAATTTTTCTTTAAATTTTTATTAAAAATGTTGTCAAAGTGTTGTCATTTATGTTAAAATGGCTTAGTAAAGGTACTTTGGAAGGTCTTGAAAACCGTTGATGTGAGAGCATCCTGGGGTTCGAATCCCTAGCCTTCCGCCATGAACTTGTCCATCCGTACCATTATGGTATGGATGGTTTTTTGTTTTTATTGAAATTTTATAAAAACTATGTTATAATGTAATTTATAAAAAGAGGATGAAAAATGTATAATTTTAAAAATTCAAAAGCAAATATCATAAATATTTTAAAATCAAATACCAAGATTGAAGAAACGCAAGACATACCTAAAGCAGATGAAAACTTTACCTATGATAATGGAATATATGCTTGGACAGGTGCTATTTTTATCGATATTGTAAACTCGTCTGACTTATTAGATAAAAAGGATGAAAAATTAGCAAGACTAATGAGAGCGTTCACATCAGAAGTTATAACAATTATGCAAGACTTTGACAAATACAGGCAAATTGGGATTCGTGGAGATTGTG
>CASFFJ010000175.1 GCA_949293915.1 uncultured Christensenella sp. | reverse complement strand
TTTTAAAAGCCATGCAGCAATTTGCCAAGATGATTGAAGTGTTATCAAATCATTGTGTGCATCTGAAGTTCCTTCATCATCCATTAAGATATCATACCAATTTTTGCCAAAACTTTCACCTTTTACTATTAATTTTCTAATATTACCATTAAGTCCAACAAACTCAAAATTAAATGAATAATCTCCATCTCGCTTATCAATTCCACCCACATAATAATAACTTATGTTAGATTCAGTATATCTATCAACTTTATTACCTTTAAATGAAATGCTAAAGCCAGATGTGGTATGCAAATCTTTAATTTCAGCATTAATATAGTTATATGATGAATTTGCGTTTGGTAAATATTCATATCCATTAACTTTTGTATTACTATTTATATTAGAGCCACTATAATTTGCAAACTCAAACCGAATGTAATAATTATTTTCCGTCCACTTCGCCGTAAAATAAACCGTTGCATTTGAAACATCCTGTAAATTTTTAAACCAAACTTGATCAGCAGCAACATCGCCTGATGATCCATAACTGAAGTTAGAATAATTCGATGAACTTGTTCCATGATATTTACTACTACTGCTTCTCATTCCTGATATTGACCAGCCTGCAAAGGTGTAACCTGATCTTGTTGGAATATTAACAGTAAAACCATTAGGGTCATCATATGTAGATTTAGTTGGATCATTACCCCCAGCTTCTCCACCATTATAGTTATAACTAATATTGTAAACATTAGGTGTCCATTTACCATATACAGTATAATCACCAGTGACTACATAAGAATATACTCGTGATTTAAACTCACTATCAGTAAACCAACCATGAAAAGTAAATCCAGTAGCACTATGATCAATAAATTTTTTAGTTTCACCATAAAACATAATCCCATCATAAGTATCATTTACTCCTGGATATTTATTATAATATGTAAGTGAATAACAAAATTTTCCAATTTGAGATGAATTAAAAACATATTCACCATATGTAAATTCAACTGCACCAACATACCAGTTTTTTTTCATGTAAACATCATAATAAGCACAGCCATCACCATCAATTTTATAATTAAGTTCAACACCTTCTTTTGATTTAATTTCATTTGGTGTTGAACCATTATCTTTTATACCATAATTATAATTAGAACCGCTTTTTACTAATGAGCTTTTAATAGTATATGCTAAATTATCATGAAAGTTTAACATAAAATCACAATTTTTTATGTAATATCCATAATCCATATAAACTTTTAATCTATCATTTTTATGAAGCATTACCCAATATTCTGATTGACATGATGCATAACCAACTTTCTTTTTATCATCTCCAACTTTTAAATAAATATTTACCTCATGATAATCACCTGAACCATATGGTTGAATTACATTTATATTGTTGCTAGTAAAACTATTAACTTCATCATTTGAAAAATTAAAACTACCTAATATATCTATTTTCAACAAAAATTCATTTTGAGAATTATTAGTTTTGACACTAATAATTATACCATCTTGATAATTACTTAAAAATTTAAAACTATTAACTTCTGAAAATAATATTTCTTTATTTTTAATTATTTCAAATGTTTCATTATTTTTAATAACATAAATACCTGTACCATTTTCAATCAAAGTTCTTAAATCATCATTTATTACCAAATTATCAATTTTATAAAATTTATTATCTGAAATATCGAATAAAGAATAAATAGAAGAATCATTATCATAAACTAAAGACACACCATCATTTATAGAGTAAAAAATTAAATTATCATTGTCTTCATTAATATCATTGATAACATCAACAATTAATTTACCATTGATATCAATCACTCCACTATTACCATTATAATTATAAATAAAATATGGACTAATAAATTCTTGATCTTCAATAAAGAAACTATTATACTTACTAAAATCAAATGTTTTATTAATTTCATTATTTTTAATAGTATAAATACCATTAATTGTTAAAAAATTAAATTTTTCTGCATAAAGAATTCTCTCATTATATTGTGATTCATATGAAATTAAAACTTTACCATCATTGCTATAATATCTACTTTGATATATATTAACTAAATTACCATTATCTACTTTTTGTGCACTAACATAAAAAAAGTTTGAATCTTGAGATATTTCTGAAAATTGAAGATAAGCAAAATTATCATTAATTGAAATTTGATTAATGTTAACCTTGTTACTATTATTTGTAAAATTTACTAAATCATATTCATAATAATAATTATTATTTCCATCATTGATAATATTTTTAGCACTATTTAAATTATCATATAAAGTGTAAATTAACACATAACTTGATTTAGTTAAATTTTGTATTTTTAATTTATTAGTGTTAAAATAACCATTTTCAAATGATTTTGTATACAAAACAACTTCACTATTATATATATAACCTATTGTTAAATTTGTTCCATTAAAAACAACAAATGAATTGCTATTATATTGTAAGTTAAAGTTATTTTCATTAAATTCAATATTTTTTAATTCATATATTTTTTCAAAATTATAATTATAAAAGTAAATATTATATTCACCATAACCCGTCTCTTCATTATAATTAATAATTTCGTCATATGAAAAATAAGATTCTTCCAAATTAAATAAACCCAGCATTTTACTATTATCATCAAAATTATCAACTGAAAAAACTATCTCTGGTTCATCAATAATTGAAATTACAACTGTTTCATAAATATAATCATAATAACCATCAAAATAATCACTATATTTTTCTTCTAAAATACTGGTCAAAACTATATAATTATCATTGTAATCAGTTAAAGAATATCTAATTGATTGACTATTTATGAATCCGGGATTTTCGTCATTTGTTTTAGCTGTTAAGTTTGTGTACGAAAAAGATTTATCATCATTTTGTCTATAAGAATAAACAACATATTGTTCATTTTCATCAACAAATATAAAATATTTATCATTAATAAAATGAACATCATCTGATGAACAAATGTCTTTATATGGATTATCATTCATTACAGATGTTTCATTAGAATTTTGAGTTGATTTTATATCTTGAGAAAGTTGATTCATTTGAGACAATGTTATATTACTAAAATTTTGTAAATTATTCCCGGGGTTATTTGGTTTTTTGTTGTTATTGTGAATGATTATGCCAACAACAACGCCGACCAAAACAGCCACAACACAAACTGTGGCAATAATCGCTTTAACTGAATTTCTTAATCTTCTCATACAACACCTCAAATTTTAACATTCGTATTTTATTTATATTTATATAAATAACATCTCATAATTAGTATACCAAAAGCCCTATATTTTTACAAATAATTTCCC
>CASFFJ010000174.1 GCA_949293915.1 uncultured Christensenella sp. | reverse complement strand
GGTTGATTTGATTTAACTGGTAAATTAGATTTATAAGGTACTGGATATTTGTTTAAACCAAGTTCATCGAATCCTTGCTTTTGAGTTAATACTCGGTAGTCCTTACCTGCTTCTAATTCTTTAAGTGCTTTTTCAGCTGTTGTTTCAGTGTAATCTCTTTTTGCACCTCTTAATGGATTTCCAGTTTGATAATTAAATCTACCTTCGCCTTTTAGTACAAAATTAGGTTTATATTTATCAATAAATTGCTTAACTTCACCAGTAACTTTACCTTCACTCATATCTTTAAATACTTGTTTAACTCCAGATACTGATTTACTTGGTAATATTGATTTAATTTTTGGAATTATCCTTCTTACTGATGCAGGCATCTTACCAGAAAATGCAATCAATAATCCAGCTTGTATTGCTAAGTCAAGTGCAATATCAGATAATTTATCGCTATCGCCAGATGTAACACTAACCATATAATCAATAGCATCATTTATTGACATTGTACCAAGGTCTATATTACCTAAGCTTCTCATAACATTACCGAAGTCAGTCATTGTATTAGATATGAATTGCTTAGAGTTATCAATATTTTCTTTTAATTGTTTTCTTTGTTCTGGTGTTGTTAAAGAACTAAATATATTTTCAATTACTTTTGCCATTTATATTAATCTCCTTTAAATATTAAAATTTATATCTTGTTGTATTTTGTATTGTATTCCTTACTGAAAAATCTGGATATCCACTTGATAATGATGTATTATTGTTACCTTGCAAGCTATAATTAGTTTTTTCACCAAGATATCCGCCTTGTTTCATTGCTTTTTGAAAATCAGTCATATACATTCCTTGTTGAGTTCTAATATCTTGTGATGTTGGTTGTGCTAAACCTTGCATTACTCCACCTACTGCTTTCATTCCTGCTCCTACTGCTGTACCAACTCCTGGAAACATAGATACAACTTGTCCTGCTGCTGATAAACCTTGTCCAATTGTATTAAACCAAGATTGATTAGCTGCATCAACATTTTGAGCTGCCGTGGCACCTTGTGCTCTGTTTTGCATATTTAACTGTGTAGCTCCTGATAATCCTTCAAGTTCTGATTGTTGTAGTAAGTTTGCAAGTTCAACATTTTGATTTGCTACATTTGCAAGATAGTTTTGTTGCTCGTATGCATTTTGTTCTTGCTGTAGTGCTGTAGATGAATTAGAACCAAATCTTGATTGACCTCTCATCATTGCTGCATTCTGTGCAAGGTATTTATCAGATAGTAAATCAAGTTGTCTATTATTTAGTCTGTCTGTCCAAAATTGATTTCTTCCTGCATAATCTGTAGTATATTGCTGAATTAAATCTAAACTTTCATTTATTCTTTTGTTACTTTCAAGTCCAGATTGCATTATCTCTTTGTTATATGCTTTGGTATTTTTATTAAATCCCATATTTAATACTCCTGTTCTTTATATACATTCCTTGCATTATTTATAAATAAATCAAATTGTGTATTATCTATAAGCAAGGCAAGGATGCCTTGCCTAGTTTATGCTGTTAATTTGAAATAACCACGTGCACCACATTTAGCATTAGTTACTGCACAACCATAAACAATCATACCCCTAAGGATATCTCTATATTTAGTTGGGTCAGGTATAACTTCTGCTCTTGATGCTGTAAATGCTTCTGTTACTAAGTTTCTAGTACCTGCTAAGATTTGATAGTGTTTATTTGAAGTATCACCTGAATGGTCTAGACTATCATCAAGTACAATTTCAAATCCACCAATTACAGGAACGTGACCGTAGAACTCTTTATCCTCTGTCATTTTACCTGATTTAGTTTGAGCTTCTAAAATCATTTCATAAATTACAGATGGAACGCCTAAAACAGGCAGTGCTTCTCTTACTTGAACGTCAAGTACACCAGGAACATCAGCACCTTCACCAGTTAAAGGAGTTTGCTCTCCAGAAAGTTCAGAAGTATTTTCCTTTTCTTCCAGGTCAACAAATCTGTATTTACCATTTTCCATAATAGCACCAGTTTTCATTAATTGAACTCTGAATTTACGAATAAATGATAATACATTATCTACAGTAATTTGAACAGGTGCAGCAGCAGTACCACCACCAACAGTTGGAATATTGCTGTCTGCATCAATTGCAGCCTGAACATTTGCATTACGTTGTTGAGTAATCATATCTTCACAAGTTAATCTATAACCTTTTTCGATATCGTGTTCCGTTTTGAGTTGCATTTCCCAAGGTAAACCAACTGCATATCTAAGAGGTTTATCAAGATTAATTGTTAATGTAGTTGATGCTGCATCTTGGAATGCAGGCATATCGTAGCCTGCTGTTTGAGAAGTACCAACTACAGTTAATGTAGGATTGATTACTTTTACTGCATCAGCTTTGTCTCCACCTGGATTATGGAAATTATGATTAACAAGTCTTGCTGCAAAACCACCTTTGGTTTCTTTCAGGCTGAATAACATTTTATCAGCCCATCTTTCAGTTGTAAAAGCTGTCATTAAGTATTACTCCTATAAATATTAGTTTTCTACACAAAACACAATTGATTACTTAACTAATAAACTCACCAAATGTGTATAAATTATTTAATCTATGTTGAAGTTATTTTTTGAAGATTATCAAGATAAATTAAACCTACTCCAAAGTAAATTACTACACTTACATCATAAGTAAAATCAGTATGTTTCGGTGTTACTGATATATGAGGTTCTGTAAATGCTACTGCAAAGCTATCGTTAGTACCAAAAATACCATCAGCCCCAATAGTTGTAGTCAAGTTTGAAGTAGAGTCTACATCAAAATTAATTTTTTCAGTTGCATATCTTCTAACAGTGCCATCACATAAAGCAACTTGAAGTTCTGTAAAGTTAGTTTCGTCAAGTATTAAGCTAGGTTTATTTATGTAGTACATTGCAGGTACGTTAGCTTCTTGAATATTTGCAAAAGGGAACGAATCATCTTCATTTTGAATTAAATTTCTAAATTTAAGTTGGTCTGCACCTTGAATATATTCAACTGGTGCACCATTATTGTAACTATATACACTAAATTTACAGCCTGTACCATCAATAATATTGTTTGCAATTAAAGTACCAATTGTATCTGCTAATGTTGTACCTGCTGATACTGATGTAATTGATGCTTTATTAGAATTAATTAGAGTAGCTATTTCTTGGTTAACTGCTTTTTTAAATTGTACAAGCGCATCTGCCTTAATTAAATCTTGAAGATTAATGTCAGTTTCAAGGTCTACTTCATAAGGTACATTATAGATTAATTCAATGCTTTTATCAAGAGTTATATCCATTTTATTATTAGCTGGTGTAAATTCAGTTGAATAAGTTATATCAGTTCTAGATAACAACGGTGATGATGCAGTATAACTGTTTACATTTGCTAATGCATAATAACTACCATTCTGTACATCTGCTCCAGTCTTAACCCCATCAGGACTTGCACCAGGTTTTACTCCAGAATATAATAAACGCCCAGTTGCATATTCAGTGATTGTCATATCGAAATGCTCACTTGATGCATTCCAATGAAATTTAAATCTATATCCTGAACCTACTACTAACGGTGGGTCTTGCATTTGTGCAAATAAATTAACTGTTGCATTTTCTTTTGTTGAACCGACTGAAATTTCTACATTTGATATTGCACTTTCTGCTACAGTTGCATTAACACGAATTTCAATAGTATTTGAATACATACCATCATCTTCTTCATTATAGTTGAAGTATGTATACTGATTTCCTGCTGCTTGTGATGTTGGATATACATAAGTAAATTCAATATCAAAATCTTTTGTAAAATCTAATTCTTGGTCTGCATCAAAGAAATTATCCATATATGCAATTGTATCAGTAGTGTAATCTACTTCTGTAGTAGTAGTAATATTTGTTCTATCACCACCTACACTATATGAACCTTCTACATTACTTGGACTTCCTGATGCACCTGATTGTGCTTGTTGAATTGTAGCAATTGGAAATGGTTTAATAATTGTTAGTCTATTTGCTCGGACACCATTATTAGACGGGCAATAAACTGGTGTTGCAAGTGCAGTAAATGGTGCTCTATCTTCTGGAGCTGCTATCGCACGTGCAATAATTTTTGATAATTTGCTTTCATTAAAGTTTGTCATTGTTGTCTAACACTCCTATTATTGTTATTGTTATTGTTATTACTATTCTCAATTAGTGCATCAAATACTGATGCTGTACCTGTTATATGTAATTTCTCAAGTATCCATCTAAATAATTGAATAGCTTGCGTACTATCTAATCCTTGAATTACAGCACCAAACATAGGCATATTAATCAAATTCATCAATACTTGAACTTCTTGCTGGTCTTTTGCAATATCTACATCAATATGTAAACTTTCATCAAAGATATCTGTTATATCTTCTGTTGCAATTTTTAGAATTTCGAGAACATCTTCAAGTATAGGTAACATTAATTGTTGTTTAATCTTATTTGATAAAATGTTCAATATACCTGATGCGCTATCAGATAACATCATTGCTTCACCAAGTGTTCTCACACTTCCTGTAGCCTGTCCAAGTGTATATTCATTCAAACCTGTTGCTTGTTGTGCTAATGTTTGAATATTTTCTTGAACTGTAATTAATGACGCTAAATCTAATTGACCTGGTAATAAAGTTTGAAGTTCTGTACCTATTGGTTGTAATTTAAGATATCTTGTTCTTTTTGCTTCTTCCCAAGCAGTAGCATCGAGATTAAATGCACCAGCTCTAATTGGATTTACATTTTCTTCGTTGTAATCAAATATTAGTTTATAAGTATCTCTACTTAATTCTGATGCTTTCATAGCAGTGTATATAGGTGAGTAGTCGTCATTTTTATCGTTGATTGATACTGCTCTAAGGTATGTTAAATCACGATTACGTTCTGCATAGATTACTTGTCTATTAAATATTAAAGCAAGATAATTATCAAGCTTGTTATTTACAACTAATTCACCTACAAATACTCTCAATTCTGCAACGCTTTCTGCATCTGAAATACTTCGATTATATAGTTGCATTCTTCGATATTCAGATAAGAATGTATATTTATAAGCTAATTCAGGTGTGATACGAATTGTAAAACATCCTACTCCAGGTTGTTCAAAATCATATACAAGTTTAGCTGATTTAACTCTATTTAATAGTATCTGTGGTTCTTGACCTGGCTCAAGATAAACGTCAGTTAGAATTGCTGCACATCCATAAAGTATAGCATCATCAATGATTAAGTCGTTTTGAAGTTGAAGAGCTTCAAGATATGATTTCATAATACTTGTTGGACGTTCTATATCAACTTGAAATTTACTTGTTGATATTCTAAAGCTATCTTTTAGAGATAATAAGGATTGGTGTAAGAATTTATAATAAGCATTGTATGCGTACATCATATTAACATTTTGTACTGCTCCTGCTTTATCATCTTTTATTGCTCTTTTTACACACTGGCCTCTTGTATATCTTTTAGCCCAGTCATTAATATTTCTAAATCTTCTATAGATTGCATTTTGAACTCCTGAAAGTTTTTCTTGCTGTACTTTTACACCAGTTCCTATAAAGAATGGTAAACCTTCATATTGTTCCATTATCGTTAAAATCCTTCCTTTGTGAATTCATTATAGTACATTAAATAACTTATTGCATCTATTGCGTGTGGTGTATATATTAAATCAGGTTCTGTATCAAGTTCCTGTTTAGTTGGTTTAATTGTTTTTCCTGTTGGTAAGTCAATTCGAGTATTTTCAAATACATAATTAGTTTTTTTCATCTGGTCAAGATTAAACTTATATTTATAGTCTTTTATCTTTACTCGAAATATTGATAATCTTTGTGTAATCTTTGGATTACCTGGTAATATATGAAGATTAACTCTTATTCCATAACGTGTTGCAATATTATCAATTGTTACAAAGTCATTATCAAGTCTTTGATTGAATGCGCCTGCTGCATCTCCATATACTTCAATATCTTTCAAATCTGGATATTTATTTGTTAGGTATTCAAATACACCGATTGATTGTTG
>CASFFJ010000173.1 GCA_949293915.1 uncultured Christensenella sp. | reverse complement strand
TCTTTTCTACATTATAGCATCTGTTAATAATGTTAGCAAGTAAAAATAGTTTATCAAAATTCATCTAAAACAAAACAAGGCAGAGGTACAAAATCCGCTCCACCCCTGCCTTAAATTTTGCTGAGTAACAATATCAAAACATCAGAATTTTAATCTTAAATAGCCTCTTGAATTTTCACAAATGCCTGCCATATCTAAAATAGCAGCTATAATAAATACAGGATCAAAAGTGGACTCCCCTACTTTATGGCCATAATATTTCGTAGCAATGCAATAGCAAACAGTATCTGAAGTACACTTACCATGTCCTACTTTAGAATTTCTGCCGTTTCCTTTTTGTGCAATACCACCATTCTCTCTAAGAAAATCAACTACTATGTCAAATATTGACAAGTCTAATTGCTGTGTTCTGAGACCTGTTTTAGACGATATTGTCTTACCGTCACTATTTAGTTTTACAACATGCGATTTGCCGCGAAGTGTTGTTACTACTACGGAACCGGCACTCTGCATAAATATATTTCTTATTATTTCTGATGATTTCATTTGACACCTCTTTTTTATCCTTAATGAATTGTGGTAATTACTAAATATTTATTTTCATAATAAGCATCTATTTCCTGTGATAAACATTCTTTAGTTAATTGCAATTTCAGTCTTATTACTCATTTGTTGTATTTTTCAAATTAATCGTAATGCATTGATTTTTAATATCTCATTAATGTTGCTTATTTTAAGATAAATTTATATAACCAGTGTCCGCAAAATACAAAAAAATATCATATTCTAAAAGCTTCAGTGAATATCAATAAACTCTTTTTCAGGCAGTAAAAAGCGCTCCAAAATAGAATGTGTTCTGAAATAGCTCAAGACAAAATCCACCGGATTGAGACGGAATATAAATAATATACGAAGCAGTGTGGTAAATTTAGTTTTGAAATAAGTTGTTTTTAATATGATTTGCTAATACTGTTTACATATAAAACTATTTTTTTACATATAATTTTGTTAAAGGAGTGCTAATTAAATGGAAAATTTATATGCGTTAGCAGTGAGCGGTAAAATGTACTATTGCTTAGGCAAAATAGATGATTCACAGATTGAATTGGTCGAAAGTATTGCAAAACGCCTTACAAATAAAAAAGAACTAAGTAATAATTGCGAAGAATTCTGTAGTTTAGTAGGAGAAAATTTAAACATAGTTTTGACTCCTATAAGTATAAAGCATGTTTTTCGTAAAATATAGCATAGAAAACTCCCGCCTAAAAGGCGGGAAATTTTTTATAATAATTCCACTTTTTCTTCAGGAATTTTAAAGGCTGTTCTTAAAATTTCAGAAGAAAATTTCCTATATTGACTTGATGTATATGGAAAGCCTTCTTTTGAAAAGTCGAATTTCCATCCACTAAATACTTCATCATAAAATTCAAAATTTTTAACGCCATTTACACTCAATTGGCGTGTTAAAGCAATTATAAAGCCATTTAATGAAATTACTGTTAATAATTTGGATTCAGGATTATTCCAGTCCGTTTTTAAGTTTTTAGCTATAGCACCGAAAAAATCACGAAGAACAGCAACGCAAAAATCAACATATTCTTGTATTGCAGCGTTATCAGATGACAATAAAGAATTTTTATCTCCTGTCCAATAATTAAACAAGCTCTGCTTTCCATCTGCAGGCGTTACCGTAACCAAATATCTTAATGCAAATCTGACAATAGATGCTGTTTTTATTTTTCCCGAATCAAGAGATGAAATCTGCAACTTGTTTTTAAAAATACCTTGTTTATTTAATTTCTCGATTACAAATTGAGCCAAACTTTCATCAGCTATTGGGTTTTTAATTCGTTTAATTTGAAGAAGAATATTTTGTGGAACAGATTTAGCATTTGAGTTAATATCATCAAATATTTCACTTTGAATTTTGGCTCTATCTTCTTTTGTCATTTCTTTTGGAAAAACTAAACCAGTAACTAACAAATGAAGTTGTTTCCTTAATTGTGAAATAATTCTTTCTTGCCTACTATCTACTCCGCTTTCATAGTGAGCATATATGCGGTGCTGTCCGTCAATTACACAAATAGAATTTAATTCTTTTGGTATTATTAGTTGGCAGTTACCTTCTAAATCGCTTATTTCATCAATTGTTTTAAGCTTTTGACTTGCATCCCTGAAACTTATATTGTCTGGCAGACCTACAATTATATTATTGTAAAAAGCTTCGCCTTTTCTTTCAATAAATTCACGTACTTTTTTGAGTCTATTATTGTCTATCAATCTTTGATATAGCCAAATAGATTCTTCCCAGTTGTCTTTTCTAAGCACATAACAAGTATTCAATAGATCTTCGGCAGACATCATAAAGGAAACCACACGCACTTTATTCTTGAGTCCTGTAAATTCTTTTGGATAAATAATAGGAGCAGTTATTTCAGCACTACTACTTGAGCTAGAAACCATTCCTATATCCTTGTTTTTTAAATTTAAAAATCTAAATATTTCATTTCGTGCAGAAAATTTAATACCTTTAACTAACCATTGAAAATATCCTAAAGTTTGAGGATCAACAAATTTAAGATTGTTAAAAAGCTCATAATCATCCTTGCTTAATGAAAGCTCATATTTAGATATATAAAGGCCAAATATTTTCAATCGATCTTTGTCATATTTGTTGAGCAGTTCAGAGCATTCAGGAAACATATCTGTTAATTTATTAATGAATTCAGAGAGATTTTTATTTATTTCAGCAATAGCCTCATTTTTAGTTCGTATATGATCTCGAATATTACTCGTTTTTACTGTATCTTCACAAACTAACCAAATATTTTCATAAATAAATATGGAGTCAATTTCAACTTTTCGTAGACCAATTTTCATTTCATGATCATTTGTAGGAATATATGTAAACCCAGAACCAGTAAAAATATTTCTAATTTTTGTTTTAAAATTCCGTTTTTCTCTTTTTAACAATTGTTCAGGAGTTAAAGGGGCTCTTTTTTTTGCATTTTTAGTTTTCATTATTTTGATCCTCCCGTATTAAACGAAATTCTTCTGGAAGTTTGGCAACTGCGGTGTTTTTGTTTGGTGTCATTACAGGCTTATCTTCTCTTACTTTTATTACACCAGCCATTGCATCTTTGATACGCTTAACAGATAAGTCATAATACTCTTGCTGAATTTCTGCACCAATAAATCTGCGTTTTTCGATAAATGATGCAAGTGCGGTTGTCCCCGATCCCATAAAAGGATCTAATACTATATCATTCTCGTTAGTAAGTGCTTTGATTAGTCTTTGTGGTATAGCTACGGGATACTGACAAGGATGTTTGGTCTTTTCAACATGATTTGCTTTCACATTAGGAATATCCCAGACATCTGAAGGATTTTTCCCGTAAGGATTGCCACTTAATTCTCCCTTATGCTCTCCTTTATAATATCTTTTACCAGGATATTTTTGTGGG
>CASFFJ010000172.1 GCA_949293915.1 uncultured Christensenella sp. | reverse complement strand
TTCAAGCCGCTCCCCACATGGCAGGACGCGCTTGCAAGGTATTTAAAGGAGATAGATTACTAAAATGGCACAGATAAAGGTTGAAAAAAATGTCGGTGGAATAGAGGGGCTGTGTGTAATAACCCCCGCCGTCCACGGCGATAACCGCGGCTACTTTATGGAGACGTACAGCCAGCGCGATATGGAGGAGAACGGCTTAAATATAACCTTCGTGCAGGACAATCAATCCATGAGCACAAAGGGAGTGTTAAGAGGTCTGCACTTCCAGATAAACTATCCGCAGACCAAGCTTGTGCGCGTTATAAAGGGTGCGGTGTTTGATGTTGCGGTCGACTTGAGAAAGGAAAGTAAAACCTACGGCAAGTGGTACGGCGTGGAGCTTACCGAGGAGAACAAAAAGCAGTTTTTAATTCCGCGTGGCTTTGCTCACGGGTTTTTGGTTCGCTCCGACGTGGCAGAATTCTGCTACAAGTGCGACGATTTCTATCGCCCCAACGACGAGGGCGGCCTCGCGTGGAACGATCCTCAAATCGGCATAGAGTGGGGGATATGCGGCGAATACCGCGGCTCCGCCTCGGCCCAAGGTTACACCCTCCACGACGGCACTCCCTTAAACCTTTCCAACAAGGACCAAAAGTGGAATACGCTTTAACATTAATTATATTGATTAAGGACTTTAGGTAAATAAATGAAAATTCTGCTTTTGGGTGCAGCTGGCTTTATAGGTACTAATCTGATATTAAAGCTGTCTAAAAATCTAGATGACCATATAACAGGTGTTGATAGAGACATTAATTATTTTAGTCCCATATCAAACATTGTGACTAAGAATGTAAGTTTCCTTGAATCACCGCTTGCCAAAGATATTAATTTTGATGAGTTGATTGCAGGATATGATGTTGTATACCATTTAGTTAGTACAACTGTACCAGCAACATCAAATCAAAAAATATCTCAAGAATTGTCTGCAAATGTTATATTTTCTGCAAATCTGCTGGATGCCTGTGTCCGTTGTAATGTCAAGAAAGTAATATTTCTGTCGTCGGGTGGTGCGGTTTACGGGAAAGAGGCTGATTGTCCGCTCAAAGAAAAAACTGCAACTAATCCAATATCATCATATGGCGTGCAGAAAATAACCATAGAAAAATTGCTCTATCTTTACAGATATCTTTATGGACTTGATTACAGAATTATAAGATTAGCAAATCCCTATGGCCCATATCAAAGGCCGAATGGCATTCAAGGCGCGGTTACGACTTTTACATATAAAGCTCTGAAGGGCGAGGAGATTGTTGTTTATGGCGATGGTTCTGTTGTAAGGGATTTCATATATATAGACGATGCAATTCGGGGGATAATTAAAATTGTCGATGGCGAAAATAAGCACCATACCTTTAATTTGGGATGTGGATATGGTACAAGCATAAAGCAATTAATCAATATAATTTCTTCTACACTTAATGTTGAATTAAAAGTTACTTATAAAGAAGCACGCAAGGTGGACGTCCCTGTGAATTACCTTGATATAAGCAGATATGAAAAATACTATGGTGCGCTCAATCCTATATCATTGCAGGAAGGGATAATGCGCACGGCACAATTTATGACCGATCACTACAAAATTTAATAAGAATTCAACAGGATAAACATGGAAAGAGTAGCTGTAGTAATGGGCAAAATGCACTCCGGAGGCAAGAAGAATCTTGTTATGGAGTATTACAGGCATATTGATAGGACGCAAATACAGTTTGATTTTATTTGTGATTCCGACTCAAATGCTGTTCCAACAGAGGAGATAGAGTCTTTAGGCGGGCGAGTATATATCGTTCCGCCGTATCAGCATATTTTTAAGAATATGCGAGCGATAAAAAAAATTTGTAAGCAAAACAAGTATAAAATTATACATGGCTATAATGGAACAATGAATGTATTCGCTATGTATGTTGGTTGGCGTTGTCATATTCCTGTGCGTATAAATGAAAGTATTTCTATGGCGCACAAATCGGACAAGAAAACAATCTTGAAAAAGCTACTTAAACCATTTACAAAAATGTTCGCTACACATTATATGGCAAATGGCGAGGCTTGTGGAAGATGGCAGTTTGGCGATAAGTTTTATGATTCCGGCAAAGTTGCTGTTTTTAAAACTGTTATAAATACAGAAATCAGTAAGTATGATCCGGAATTGAGGGCAAAAACACGCAAGGAGTATAATCTTACAGATAATATTGTTATCGGCCATATAGGGCGACTTACCGAACAGAAAAATACTTTATTTGTAATTGATATTTTTAAAAGTATCTTGGATAAAGAGAAAAAAGCAAAGTTGCTTATTATAGGTGACGGAAATTTAAAAGAAGCAATGCTCGAAAAAATTTCTAAATATGGCATTGAAAATTCTGTTCTGTATTTAGGCCGCAGAGAGGATATACCGCAATTCTATAACGCAATGGATTGCTTTTTGTTGCCAAGCTTGTATGAAGGGTTGCCTGTTGTTGGAGTTGAGGCAGAAAACTGCGGGCTGCCAATGTTTTATTCTACTGAAATACCAAGAGAGTCAAGTGCTTGTCTTGATTTAGGACATTTTATAAGTTTAGAAAAAAGCGCGGATGAATGGGCTGAAGAAATATTAAAAGCAACCATGATTAATATGCCAATTCGTAGAGGACATTCAGCTGAAATTCGAGCTGCTGGGTTTGATTCAACAAGAGAAGTTTTAAATTTTCAAAAATATTATCAGAATTTAATAAATCAAATTAAATTAAAATGAGAATTATAAGACTTTTGGAGCTTGTTGGAGTTATAAGTGGCTGTATTTATGAATTTTTATTTAGAAAACTCAAGTACTATTTGTCATTAGAAAACGTAAAAGTGAATATTGAATGTAGGTATGAGAAATCCATTAGTAAGCATTGTGATTCCTGTATATAATGTTAAAAAATATCTAAATAGATGTGTAGATAGTGTTATTGCACAAACTTATTCCACTCTTGAAATTATACTTGTTGATGATGGTTCAACAGATGGTTGTGGGGCGGTTTGCGATAATTATAAAAAGTTAGATAGTCGGATAGAAGTTATCCATAAGAAAAATGGGGGGCTTTCTGATGCGCGAAATGCAGGATTAGACAAAATTATTGGAGAATATGTTATATTCATTGATAGTGATGATTTTGTTTCGCCCTATTATGTTGAGAATCTTGTTGAAATTGTGCAAAGAACAGGGTGTAAAATTGGTTGCAGCTGGTTTGTTAATTACTATGAGGGATGTGCCATCGTGGTGCCAACATTAGTGGATGACAACAAAATTAAAGTATATAGTCGTGAGGCATTTTATGATCAAATGCTACATCAGCAAGGTGTTGAAGTATCAGCATGGGGGAAGATATATTATAGTAAATTATTTGATGGGGTCAGATATCCAGTTGGGAAATTGTATGAAGATATACCTACCACATATTTATTAGTTGAAAAAGTGGATAATATTGCTGTTATCCCTAATGTGGATTACTTCTATTTTCAGAGGAAACAAAGCATTTCCAAATCTTCTTTCAATGTAAGGAAAATGGATGCAATAGTTCATATGGGAAAATTTATGGATTTTATTGTCTTGCATTATCCCAATTTAAAAAATGCTGCAATATCAAGATATTTTAGCGTTGTGTGCAATATTTTGTTTCTTATTAATGATAAGAAATATAAAGAACAAAAAAAATTCTTGTGGTCAGAAGTAAAAAAATATCGCAGTGTAGTTCTGTTTGATAAGGGAGCAAGAAAGAAGAACCGCATGGCTGCGTTAATTTCTTATTTTGGATATGGAACAATGAGGCGAGTATATAAGATTCAAAAATGAAGTAACAGTGTAACAAACTAAAAGTAATAATCTATAAAATTAAATTTTTATGTTGTTAATAAGCAAGCAATTATTATTGAGGTGTTATGTGAAGCATGCATATTTGATTATGGCGCATACTCAAGAAAATTTATTGAAAATTTTATTAGGTGGATTGGATTGTGTCGATAATGATATATTTATACACATTGACAAGAAAAGTAAGGTGGATAAAAACGTACTGTTAGAGGCAACAAATTATTCTAAAATTTATTTTGCCGACAGCGTTTCTGTGACATGGGGAGGTTATAGTCAAATTGAGGCAGAATTGAAGTTACTGAAAAAAGCAAGGCAAATAGGTTCGTATGGATTTTATCACTTGATTACTGGGGTGGATTTGCCTATCAGACCAATTGAAGAAATTAATAATTTTTTTGAACAAAATAGCGGTAAAGAATTTATTAATTTTTCTGACAAGCAGGAATGTATAAGGCAATATAATCTGCGAATAAAATATGCACATTTTTTTCGCGATAAATGTGGCAGAAGCAAAAATGCCTATACTGTATTAAATAAAGCGGGAATCATATTGCAGAAGATAATAAATAAAACAAGTAAGTTTAATGTCGACGATTTTTATTGTGGTAGCGCATATTGGGATATATCAGAGGAGTTGGTAGATTATATTTTAGATCATGAAAAATTTATTTGCGATACATTTAAATATTCTTCTTGCTGTGATGAAGCTTTTGTTCAATCTCTAGTTTGGCAAAATGAATATTTTAGGCATCGACTGTATGTTGAAAAGTTAGGTAATGGCAGAATGTCCAATATGCGTTGGATAGACATGGAACGCGGTGTAAATGCAGGGGCTTATGTAATAAAACCTTCCGATGTTAAAGAGGTATTATCTTCTGGATTGTTATTTGCAAGGAAATTCGATTACGAAAAATATCCAGAAGCGGTAAATTTAATTACTAAAACTATATAGGTTTACTAATGTTACTGTTAAATACTTTGGAGTGTAATAATGAAATATATTGTCTTAGTTCCAAATAAAAAGTGGGCAAATTTAAAATATTTCGACTCTTCTGTTGCTGAGATTTGTGATGTTTATAGTACCCAAAGCATTAATTTCATTATTCGAATATTCAGAAAGTTGCTTTATTTTATTGGATTTGGTAAAAATAAAGCTTTTTACGAGGATTGGACGAATCGAATAGAAAGTGATGTGCAATTTATTATATTTGATTCATGTAGGCCATATCACCGGTTAAGACGTGTATTTAATAGGGCAAAAATCAGGCCGATTGTTTATTTTTGGAATCCGATTTGCAAGCGGGATAACATAAAATACCTGAAAAAATATTTTACTGTTTTTACATATTCAACATTTGATTCGATTAATTACAATTTAAATTACAATCCTACATTTTATGTTGGGCCGATATTGAGTTTAACACAAGAAATTGAGTATGATGGGGTATTTGTAGGGCGCAATAAAAACAGGTTGGTAAAATTAGAAAAACTGTACAAACAGTTATGTAATCCATATTTTTATGTCGTTAAGGATCATTTAGAACATTCAGAATTAATTGAACTTAAGTCGGATAATATTGATTATAATGAATATCTCAAAGTTCTTGTAAAGTCAAAAGCCATAATCGAAATCGTTTTTACTGACAATGCGGATTATACATTGCGAACAATGGAGGCCTTATTTTATCAAAAAAAGCTGATTACAAATAACAGGTTAATAGTCAACGCCGAATTTTATAATAAAAATAATATTTATGTTTTAAATGATCAGACAAGTAAACAGGATATACAAAATTTTTTGGAGTTGCCTTTCGTTCCATATTCCCAGGAACAAATTGATTTTTACGGCGTAGATAATTGGGCAGAGAGATTTAATAAGATAGGCAATATTAAAAGATAGCTAATTAATTCATGTTTCCTAATAAAATTTATTTATATATGAAGTGAGGGTAATGGGAATGGCATCAGTTTTGTTGCTTTTAATTATCGTTGTAGCAATGATGTGTGGGGCATATGTGTTTTTTAAAAAGGAAATTACGTCGCCCACATTTATATGTACAGCGATGTATGCATTAAGTTTATTTTTAATGTTGCTGTATAGTGAAGAGTGGGAAGTCAATTTATCGTTAAAAACATATTCTATAATAATAGTTGCATTAGTATTCTTGTGGCTTGGTGAATACATTGCCATGCGTGCAGCGTCGGCCTTTGGCGGCAAAAGGCTCTTGAGCGTTTTTGTCGACGAAGATAAAAACAGCCAAGAGACTTTAGGAATACAATTATCAGAAATCTCAATTGCGATATGCTTCATTTTTGTAGCATTAACGGCTATTTTATATTTAAGAGATGTTCAGAATATCGTAGCAAATTCGGAATACGCTCAGTCTGAATACGGTCAGGAATACACGTTTTTAAGACAATTTAGTTGGGCTCAAATACTTGAAGGGGCAGAAGTCTCTTATTTAGTGCAACAAATGTTTACATTGAGCGGCGTTATAGCGTTTGTTTTGAGTTATGTAGTTATTTACAATATGGTATATAGGCCACATAGAAGGAAAAGACATCCATTTGCATATCTTACCATAATTGTTTATGTGGGCACATCTTTTTTAACTTCTGGTCGTGCTCTGATGCTGAATTTTTTTATATATTGTATTTTTGTATGGCTTATTTTGTTGGCAAAAAAGAAGAACTGGACTTTTAACAATAACATCAAATTATTAATACGAGCTGCTCTTATCATAGTTATTGCAATTCTCTTATTTTATTTGGCGGGCGTATTAACCGGAAAAACTTCCAGTTACGCGAATTTTATGGATAATTTCGCTAATTATTTTAGTTCGTCAATATATGGTCTGAATGAGTATCTAAATAATCCTTCTGAGTTCATGCCAGATACAGATTTTTTTGGTATCCATACTTTATCTGGCTTGTATACTCTTTTAAGGACATTGGGATTCCCTATTCCAGACAGTATTGTAGCGTTGGAATATATTGAATGCGGTGATTATTTAACAAATATTTATACACCGCTTCGCAGATATTTTCAGGATTTCGGGTGGATTGGCCTATGTCTGATAATGTTTTTGATTGGCTACTTTTACAAACGATTAGTTAGGAAAAATAAATCAAAAAACAGTTGCGGACTTGATGTGATTTTTGCTGCATATTTCATGTTTCCATTGGTGTATATAGCTATTGAGGAGCGTGTGTTTATGGATGTTATAATGATGAGATCGATATATCAGATTATTTATATAATATTTGTATATCAATGGCTTGTGAACAGGAAATTTTACACGAAGAGAATACAGTTGAGATACGCTTGAGTAATTTAATATAAATTATATATGTCAAATAGTATAACAGGAAAGAAAGTTGCAAAAAATTTAATACTCTCGGTTACGGCGCAAGTAATTTCAATTTTGATTAGTTTTATGTTGGGATTTATTGTTCCAAAGCTAATTGACCAAGTACAATATTCATATTGGCAAACCTATCTATTGTATGTTGGGTATGTTGGAATACTTCATTTTGGAATATTGGATGGTATTGTCTTAAGATATTCGCAATTTGATTATAATGAGTTGGATAAGCCACGGATACGTTCACAATTTCAAGTTATCTTGGGGTTAACCTCTTTGATAACATTTTTTTGTTGTTTAATAGCTTCGTTTTTATCGAGTACAATTACAAAGGAGATTGTAATTCTTGTTGCGATAGGTATAGTAACAAAAAATATTGTAGGATTTAATTCTTATACATTACAGATGACAAATAGAATAGCTAAATATTCTTTGCTGGTCATACTTCAAAGAGTTTCTTATGCAGTAGTTGTTGCTATTTTATTGTTATGTAGAGTTAATAATTTCTATTGGTATTGTATAGCAGATTTAATTGGTGATGAGATAGCGATTGTAATAGGCATAATATTTAATCGTGAAGTTTGCATAGGGAAGGGGGTGCCTATAAAAGAGTGCCTAAAAGAATGTTGGTTAAATATTTCCGCTGGAAGCTTGCTTCTTGTGGCTAATTTTACTGCTAATCTGCTTGTTGGCGGCTCAAAAATGGTTATACAGTGGAGGTGGGATGAGCTTGTATTTGGCCAAGTTTCATTTAGCTTCAGTGTATCTAATATATTTTTAACGTTTGTTACTGCAGTAAGTGTAGTGCTATTTCCGTCTTTAAAACGTATGAATTCGAATGACTTACCAAATATGTATATGAGAATTCGTAATGTGATTTCACCGATATTGTTTTTTGTAATGATAGTATATTTTCCTGGTTGCTGGATTTTGGAACGTTGGTTGCCTAATTATTCAGATAGCCTTATTTATTTAGGTATTTTATTGCCGATAATAATATTTTCAACTAAAGTTAATTTGTTGACAAATAATTATCTAAAAGCGTATCGCAAGGAAAAGGTGATGCTTGTAGTTAATATTGTGTCTGTCATA
Source organism: uncultured Christensenella sp. (assembly GCA_949293915.1). GTDB lineage: Bacteria > Bacillota > Clostridia > Christensenellales > UBA1242 > Onthoplasma. The sequence continues at coordinate 2,388 of CASFFJ010000172.1, read as the reverse complement.
ATCGGTATGATTATGTTTGCTTTAGGGGCGTATTTGTTAAATAATTTAAATTTTGTTTTATATTCGTTAGTATTTGTTATAATGCTTAATTCTGTTGCGTCGGAAATTATAGTAACAAAAATTATAAATAGAAGTATAGTTTTAGACTTTATTATTGAATTGGTAATGACAATAATATTTATTTTATCTGTGCAGTTTTTGTCTCGCTGGTGGGCTTGTTTAGTATATGGATGTGCGTTAATAGCATACTTTTGCATCAATTATAAAAAAGTTATTTTTATGCTTAGAGATATTAAAAAGGTGTTTTTTAAAAATAAAAAATCTATTTATCAGGAAGATAACAATATCAAAGAGGATTCATGATGGGAATAATTAGAAGTATTGCGCGTGATATCAAATATTATTTAAGATTAAAGAAACATCAGCAAACATGGTTAAAAGTTAGAGGCAATAACTTTACGCGAGCTGCAAATATTTTTCCTATCGATTGTGTTTCAGTCGGAGATTATTCTTATGGTGATTTATATATTGAGTATTATAATCAGCCGCAAGAAAAAATAACCATTGGTAAGTATTGTTGTATTGCAAAAAATGTTAAATTTTTCACGGGGGGGGGTCATAATTATAGACATATAACATCATATCCTTTTAAAAATATGGTCACAGAGAATTCCATACAGGAAGCAACTACAAAAGGGCCAATCATTATTGAGGATGATGTATGGATTGGTGATTCGTGTATTATTTTATCAGGTGTCAAGATTGGTAAAGGTGCAGTTATAGGAGCCGGAAGTGTTGTTGCAAAAGATATTCCCCCGTATGCAATTTTCTGCGGAACGGAAGTGAAAAAATTTAGATTCAGTAAAGAAATAATTGATAAATTGCTTTGTTTTGATTTAGGCCATATTAATTTTTATGAAGCAAAGCCATTATTTAATGTTTTATATACTGAAGTGACAGAAAAAAATATAGATGACATCCTTAATGAAATAGTTTGCGAGGATAAAAATGAAGATATTGGCCGGGATCGTTTTATTTAATCCCAATATTGATAGATTGAAAGAAAATATAGATGCAATTTATGAGCAAGTGACATCAGTCGTTTTATTTAATAATGGTTCAAACAACTTGATTGAAATTAATAACGTAATTTCGCATTATGAACGAATAATATTTTTGAATAGCAAGATTAATAAAGGCATAGCTTTCGCTCTTAAATCGATAATGGATTTAGCAATTAAGGAAGAATATGATTGGGTATTGACTTTGGATCAGGATTCAGTTTGTATGTCGGGGTTAATAAATGCTTATTCGGCATACTTTAATTTCGAAAAAATAGGTATTTTAACTTGTAATATCGTGGATCGTAACTTTAAAACTGATTCGGGTTTTAATGAAGGGGAACAATATAAGGAAGTAAAGCAATGTATTACTTCTGCTTCGTTAATTAGTGTAAACGCATATAAAGAAACAGATGGATTTGATGAAAAAATGTTCATTGATTCAGTTGATTTCGATTTGTGCATTAATATGCGATTGCATGGATATAAAGTGATAAAAATCAATTTTGATGGACTTTTACATGAAGTTGGGCATGGAAGGAACGTAAGGTTGTTTTTTAAAAAATATGTTTCATATAATCATTCACCTTTTAGACAATATTATATGGCAAGGAATCATAAATATTTAGTGTATAAGTATCCAGATGAGTTTTCAAAATTAAAGGAAGCGTTGAGAGAGATTCGTGCGGAGTTAATTATCTTTATATTTGAAAAAAATAAATTTGCAAAATTAAAAAAGAGATGGAAGGGTATTAAAGACGCAAAAGTAATGATAGCTAATTTAAAATGATGGAGTAAATTATTAAACATTTCCAAAAAATATAATATAAAAGAATCCGGTTCATGATTTGTCGAAAATTATAGCTTTAGTACTTAATAGAAAATATTGGAGACAAAGATCGCAAAGGATTAACTTGTTAACCTATAAAATATTATTCCTTTTTTAAGAATGTAAATCTTGAAAGAATATATTTGGTTTTCACAATGGGAGCACTGCCAATTGTTAGTCTCTTTGACAATCTTATGTTCTATCTTTTTCCGACACTTTTATAGGCGGTTTTGTGGGAGATAAAAGCTCCTGAAAATAAAGATTTCTCATACTGTAGATTATAATGTGTTTTTAAATATAAATGATAAGTAATACAATTATCAGGTGTAAAAGCCCGCCGCAGAATTTCTGCGGCGGGCTTTGAATACCGACAAGATAATCGCATCTTTTGATTGAATAAATTTTTAAAAATTTGGGGCAGGATTGGGGCATAAAATGTAAATCGCCTCAAAAAAGCCCATATAATGTAGTTGACATAGCAAAAATTACGCTATATAA
>CASFFJ010000171.1 GCA_949293915.1 uncultured Christensenella sp. | reverse complement strand
CCAGCAGCTTTTACAGAATCAGGATATGCTTTGTTTGAAGAAGATCAAAAAGAAGATGTGAAAAAATTGGCAAAATAAATAAAACTCTCATAAATCGCCATACGTCAGCGTTTTTGTTTTTGTATAGGCAAGTTAGTCAAAGAGCTGTTTTGCTCGCGTATGGCGATTTGGGATAACTTTATGCTTGTGTTATGCTTTTAGTATAGAAAAATCCGTAAAACATTTTTGGGTAAATGGCTTTTTTGTACTGTTTTTATTGCTGTTATACAAATTTTGTACAACAAAAGAAAAGCTGAAAGACCTTAATCCTTCAGCTTTTAAATTATTTTATAAATTGTTTATTTTTGGACTTTAACCATTTACGAACCAATCGGGAAGTTAAATAGCTCATCAGAAAATATAAAACAATTGCTTTCAAAATGACCATGATAATTTACCTTTACTTCTTTTAAACAATACGAAACAACTTTACTTTTATCGGCATGCATTATATCCAAGTGCATTGAATAATCTGGCCATTTAAATTTGTTGATTGTATTATTTAATGCCAACCATAAGTGCCAAGCTTCAAACTGACCTTGATTAAAAATAATATGAAAATGCCATAAACCTGATGTACCTTTTTCAGTAAAACAAACAAATGGCAAATGATAATCTTTCCAATCACGCCCTAACAATTGTCTTTCAAAGTAAGCCATTGCAGAGCGTAAATAGTCTAGAGCCTTGTCTTTACGTTCTGTTTTTAATTGATCAGGTAATTGAACCGTTAATAAGGCTGTTGGTTTATACACATCAACAAGCCATTTAATTAAAGCCGTTTTGACGGTATATTCATCTAATTTGGTTCCTAATTTTTGCAAAAAAGGTTTGTATGAATGTATATCTGGCATGTTTTTGTTTTTTGGTCTAGTCCAATCACGAATAGTTGGATGATGGTATTTCATTGATTGACGGATGAGATGTCTGTTTTCAATGCACTTGTTTTGTCGTTGTAATGCTTTCATTTTGCTTAAATCAGAAACAAGCTTGTTTGTATTTTGAGAAGTTTTTTTATGCATGTTTTTTACCTTATATTTTTAATTTTAGTAATAAGATTAACAAAAGGAATCCAATAGAAACCCATTTTAATCCACATCATAAAGGTCCTCCTTTTCAATCCAATATAACGCCAAATCAGTCAGATATATTGCGATTGTCATATAATAGAACCGAATCTTTTAATGATGGATGGATGTGCGATTTTTTATTGTTATTTTTTGTTAAAGTTTTAAAGTAAGAAAGGAAAGGTTGCAAAATACAACCTTTCCTTTTGTAAAATTATGAAATCAAACTGCGAATGACCTCTAAACAGTGTTTAGGAGCCCAGCATTCCCCCATCATTTGACGAATGAGGTTATCGCTTGCCCATGTTGGGATAGGAAAATTATCTGGCAATCCTGTCACACGCAATAACTCCAATATTGTTAAAGGTCTGCACGAGTCATAAAGTGGAAGTCCATCTTTATCATATCCGATAAAATTACCTGGATGACAGGTCCGAAAACCTGAAATACTTTTGCTATCCTGCAAAATTGTATTACAGGCATCATTCCAATCACGTCTTTGAAAGGCACATTTAAAGCGTGCTTTACAAGGGCTTCCATCTTTATTACAAGGACGGAAAGGTGGTTTGTTATCCTGTGCAGACTTACCACTTGGGGTATGAGCCATAATAGCAATTTGGGATGCTGACCAGTTAAACATGGATGCATCATGTCTTTTTATATTGGATTTTTGCCCACATTCCAAGATTGGCAAATCACCAATTGCTTCTCTCAAGGTAATAATTTTATCACTTGAAAGAGGTAAATAACACTGTTTGTATTTATGCGCAATGATGATCGTACGTCTGCGATGTTGTGGAGTATTAAAACCTGCACAATCTTGTACACCGTGATCCACATAGTAGCCCATAGCTTTTAATTCATCGACAATTTTCATGGCGACAATTTTGCCATCAACTCTGACCTTCATCATTTGATCAGAGTTTTCGATGACAATCCAATTAGGACGTGTACGGCGGACAAATTCCAATACATACTTGTATAATTGCGCTCTCTTACTATTGGGATTTCTCTTTGTGTTTGCAAGTGTGAAATCACGGCAAACAGGAGATGCAATTAAGCCTGTACATCCTTTTTCTTTATGGAGCTTGATTAAATGTTCCAGAACTCCAGGCTTTGTGATATCATCACACACCATTTCAGTTTGTGGATACATTTCTTTATACCAGTGAGCTCTACGTTCAATAAGCTCGCATGATACAGCTGAAATCAAATTCAGCTCTTTTGCGAGATACGTTTCGTGTATCCCGCCGGATGTAAATAAAGATGTATAAAGCTCTTGTTTGTTATTTGATTTTTTTTGAAGTTTAAAAATTTTATTATTAAATAAATGCCAATGCATGGCTTATCTTCTTTCATGCCCCCATAATTATTATGTAATTCAATCCTTCAGGTGCAGGGGCAACGATCACAATTCGGAAAGGTAAGTCCACATGGTGCTTACTTATATTTCCAATTGTTTTTTTTATGTTGTTTTTGAAAAAAAATTACTTTTTTTGATAAATTATTGTTATTTAAAAGAAATTTTTTTATTTTCTTGACTTTTTGAATTTAAAAATGTACAGTAAATATAGATAAATAAAGATTGGAGATAAAAATATGGAAAATTCATTTAGGTGTCCGAATTGTGGTTCGCTTGAGTGTGTTAAAAATGGAAAAGTAATTCGTAATTGTATCGCTGTTGGTGGTAAAGCCAAAGTACAAAGATATAAATGTAAAGTATGTTCATTTAATTATAGCCGCGATGAAAAGGGATTTATCACATTAAAGAAAAAATGCACCATTATAAAAGCATATTTTCGTGATAAAAAATTAAATAAAACAGCAAAAAATGCTGGAATTTCACGGGTCACTTTAGATGCTTGGTTAAATCAAATAATTAAAAATATTCAAAAAATAGACCAGTTAAAAGAAAAACTTATTTTAAAACGTGATGAATTAGGAAAAATCAATTACCTTAAACAATGTATTGATAAAAAGAACTTAAAACATCCGTTAACAAAAAAACAAATAATTGAACTAAGCTATATACATAAAGAAACTCTTTTATTACTATTAAAATATAATCCCAAAGATACTGAATAAGCATAGCCTCTCATTGCCTCACGCACGTAAAGGCCTTGTCAAAAAATAACTCCATTAACGATGTTGCATTTATTTTTATGACTGGAATATGCCGGTCAAGTGCCTTGGGATTGGTAGGTTGGTGGTGGAGGATGCCATATGGCATCTGGCTAGAGGTGTTTATTTTTTAGCCATAATTTCTTTCCATTTTGCAAAGTGATCTTTCAAAAAGTCATATTCATATGTATCCATTTGCGTTTTTATTTGTTCCAAAGTAAAATTTGAATATGATTGTTGCATTGTATCGTCACCATCCCAACCAATGATGGAATTTATGTATGAAGTGGGAATCTTTGCTGTTTGCATGGTAATGCTGGCCGTTTTGCGAAATGAATGGAAATCAAAGCCATCTTTATCAGCCGTTTTTACACCAATCTCTTTTAAAAATGGTGTTAAAACACGAACTGTAAACTTATTGTTGTATTCTCCATTTTTTGTTGTGGCTTTTTGATTGATAAAATCGTTAGGCGTTGCTTTCAACTTTCTTTGTTTGCGTTTGATATAATCAAGAAAACCCAAGTCAAAAAGCTGCTTATGGATTGGTACTTTACGTTCAGATGCCTCATTTTTTAGATTCTTTGCCGGATGATTTGATTGAAAACAAATGCAATCAATGCCATTTTCATTAATAATATCAGCATACTGCAAAGTTAAAGCTGCATTTATTCTGGCACCAGTAAAAAGACCAATTAAGCAAGTCCAAAAGCAATCAGGATTTTTTTGAAAAAAGTCATGTTCTGGATTAAAAATTTCATATAATTGGTCATTTGTATATGGTAAATGAGGATTTTTAGCCTTTGTTTTCTTTTTAACATTGGGCATATTTAAAATAATATTTAAAGGAAAATCTGACGGATACATATTATGGGCGCAAGTCACAAATTCTTTAATATAAGACAATTGTATTTGTTTATTCTTGTCCGACATATCGCTTTTATTTATAAGGTGTTGTGTAATTGTTTGAATAATTTTTACGTCATGGAAGTCAGTATAAAGTGATTTCGGTGTCAATTTTACAGTTTCAAACATTTTATTTAATGAATTTATTTTTCGACGATTTGTATCATGTTTTGTATTGGCTTTTAACAGCATAGCATTCATAATTTCCTGAATTGTGCATTCGGGGGTAGGAGCCTTTTCTGGATATATGGAAGAAATGATTTTATCAATATATTCTTTTGAAACGGCCTGATTTTGCTGCGTATTTTTTGTCTGAACTTTCGGATGTGAAGCTGAATATTTTCTGTTGTATTCTTCAATGAGCTCATCACGAATTTTAATTACTTCTTTTTCTGTTATATAAAAAGGACTTGCATTTACTCTTAATCTAAGTTCTTTCTCAATTTCTTTATCAAAAATGACAGCCATTTGTTTTATTTTCTCTCTTGCTTCATAATAATTGTCTGTATGTAAGGACAAGCGTTTGTATCGTCTTTTGCCATTGACACGAGGAAGCTCCATTATACTATAAAATGTATTGTTTCTCAACCATAAATAAATTGGTTTCGCACCTATTCTTGCATCACACTTTGCACCACAGTTT
>CASFFJ010000170.1 GCA_949293915.1 uncultured Christensenella sp. | reverse complement strand
TTTGTAAAAAATCTTTTCAATGTTTTGTTTTGAAATGTTGAAATAAATATAATCGCCATCAATTTCAAACTCTTCTTTCACTTGATCTGCTTTTGGCACTTTAAAAACATCTAAAAATTCCATAAACACCTCACTTCTAATTATACCAAAATCTTGCCAATCTTCAAATAAAAACGCAAGTAATTTAATTTTGGTGTTTTAATTTCTCTTTCGCAATTTAAGTAGTTGTAAACAAATTAGTTAAGAATTTTTTATAAACCAAAGGGGCACCTTTTTTAGCCATTTTGCTAAAAAACATTAAAAGCACGCCTCAAAACTTACATAGCAAGAGTAGACGCTAAAAAAACAGGGCAGAGCAATTTGGCTGAAAAAGCAGAGGTGACGAGGCAAAATCACACCTTTAATGGGCTAATTATTTCACTTGGCGGGGGATTTTTAAATGTTTTTATAATTTTATAAATTCTTAAAGTTCTTTAACAAAGTTTTAAAATTTTTCTGCTTTTTTATATTGCTATGCTTTTGCAAATCCTTAATGTGATTCTTGGTTTTTTATAATCTTCTGCTGTAGAGTAAAACTCTACTTTTATCAAATTGGCTTTTTCTAGCCATATAATTTCATTTTCCAAATCATCTATTTTGATTCCTCTAATAACCTTTGCAGGGTTTTGACTGATAATTTCATCCCACATATTTGTTTATCCATCTAAAAAACCACTATCTTCAAGTTCATATATAAAGCAGTTTTTGCCCTTAAATGTTTTTTGAAAAATATTAGGATAAGTTTCACTAAAAGTTAATTTACCCGTATCATAATTGCGTTTATATATAAAATCCCAACCTGTCCAAAGCTCGCCCCCAAACAATAAAGCCGTTTCCAAATGGTATGAAGCGTAGACATAAGCCTTGTTATGAGAACAAATATGTGGGTCAATTATGGACAAGCCATGAGTTTTTGAAACATGGTATATTTTTTGCTCATATCACTCCTTTAACAAAAACGCACCAAAGGTCTTTGGCGCGTTAAATGAATTGTCTGGCGGACAAACCGACAACCAATCCTAACACAAAAATATATGTTGGGAGTGGGTGGATTAAATTAATCTTTAAACTGTAATTTGTCTATCTCTTCATAAACTTCTTTAATGTCTTGTTTATTAAACAAATTGCTAACTTTTATATTTATAGTGATTAGCTCACCAGTTGAAAGACAACACCCCGTTTTCAGTCTATTAGTTTTTAGCAAAGTTTCTTTGTATCCCAATATCACTGTTTTTAGAAATTTGTCTTTTTCTAAAAAGAAGGTTCCATCTTCAGACGGATTTAAAAACAAAGGGAAAGTTGTATTTTGTGCCCCTTTAATTGCAGTATTTAATATACAAAGTTTAATATCCCCTATAAACATATACCATGTTGATAATTTAACCGGACAATTCCCCGTATTAGAAACTTTTAAATTAATATATTCTTGCACTCCTTGAGTATATGGATTAAGTATAGAAACAAAACTCAGTTCTATCTCAAGTTTTTTCTTTCTGCTAGATATAGTTTGCCATAAAGCGACGATTACAGCTAAAAAAGTTGCAATTGTTCCCAATAAAGTGATTAAATCTGAAGTACCAAAACTCCAGTTTGAAGATAGTAATAAATTCATAAATTTGTCTCCTAGTTAAGTATAATAAAAAAAGAAGAAGTTTTTACTTCTTCTCATTTTGCTTTATAGATTGTTTTTCAAATAAGAGTAGACCGCTTTTGCTGATAGAGTTGAAAAGTTGCTGTTTGTTTTGGCAAAGTTTTTTAAATCATGGGCAAGAAGAAAGGATATTCTTTAAGTTGCTTTAGATTTAGGTTTGCTTTGCCTTGCTTTAATGGATTGTCATTAAAGTTGTAAATAGTGGTATTTTCTTCTATATCTTCACAATCAATAAAACTGTTTGGTTCGATAGATTTTTTAATTTTGGGCATTGACTTTTAATTGTAATGCAAGACCAATACACTTTCAAACGCGGGTTTTTTGCCCATTTTTAGTAAAACATATTTCATAATATTTTGCTATATTTTCAATAGAAAAAGACTAGTGGAGGTCTTACTTAGTTTTAAATGTGAAATGGGTTAAATTGAAACAGTTGATTTTTAGGTTGGGTCAAAAAGCATCTTTGATTTTGGGAGTTTTAGATACCAAAATTAAATTTTGAGTTCATTTCTTATTATGCTTTTTATTGTTTCAATTGATAATATTGACATTATTCGCGATAAAGAATATAATAAACAATATTAAGGAGTTAAAAATGTATAGTTCTGTTTTAGAAATTTCTACAAAATTAAATGTGTCTAAAAGGAGAGTTCAAACATTATGTAAACAAGGCAGACTATATGGTGCAAAAAAGATAAGTGGTGTGTGGTTAATTCCAAGTGATGTAGAAAAACCAAAAGATGAACGATTTTCAAAAAAGAAATATATTCAGTTATCATTATTTGAGAAAAATTGTAAAAATTTTTTTACACTAAAAGAATTGTGTCAAGAATTGTCTATTTCTTACGCCACAGGCAGAAATTGGTTAAAACTAAAAAAAATCATTCCAGATATAAGAGGAAAATTTTATAGCAACACATATATCAAAGATTTAAAGGAAAGTATACTGAAAAGTAAAAATATTCTAAAAAGCAGACGGAACAAATTACAAAAACGAAATAATTCTTTATATAAAGCATATATCAGCAGCAAGTATAATCAAGAATTATTAGAACACATTATTTCTCAGAAGGGAATATTTAGTAATAATGAAATTAAACTTTTTTTGGCAAATATAGCATTACAAATGTACTATAAAACGAGATTTATAAAAACAGACAATTGGAATATTGTATTTTCAAATTACACTGCAAACATTAACAATACATTCCAATATTTATTAAAGGATTTATTACATGCCACAAATCCTAATAATGTTACAAGTCAATTTAAAAAATTATTGGGATGCGAGTTTGAATACAGACAAAGCGATGATTTATTAGGTTTTGCATATATTTCTCTAATTATGCTTAATCAAAGGAAAAAAAATGGAATATATTATACATCAAAAAAGTTGGTCAATACACTAATTGAAAGTTTAAAAATCAATAATAAAAGAAATATTAAAATTTGTGATCCTTGTTGTGGAAGTGGGAATTTTTTAATATCTTTTGCTAATGCTAAAATTAACTGTGATAATTTATATGGGCAAGACATAGATTATATAAATGTTGTGTTAACTAGATTAAATATAGCATTGTTGTATCCACAGATTGGTTATGATTTTCTTTGCGAACATTTTATATGTAATAATACATTACTAAAAAGTTTTTCTATACAGTTTGATTTGATAATTGGAAATCCGCCCTGGGGCAGTAAAATTGATGAACATGACTATTATAAATACCAAAAATTATATTTAACAGCAAATCAAACAAACGCAGATTCTTTTGTTCTGTTTATTGAAAAGGCATTATCAATGCTTAAAAAAAATGGTGTATTGTCTTTTATTCTTCCAGAATCTGTATTAACGATTGAAACACATTATAAAATTAGAGAAATAATTGCTGATAAGTGTTCAGTAGAATATGTTAATTTTTTAGGCAATGCTTTTTACGGAGTCCAATGCCCATCAATAATTTTAACTTTAAAGTTAGATTACAAGAGCAATATGAAAAATTGCCTTGTCATAAACAAGAATAAATCATACACTATTTTGGAAAACAGGTTGTTAAATGCCAATGGTTTTTCGTTTAATCTTTCCGACCAAGAAAACAATTTGATTGAAACCATTTCACGGCAGAGAAAATTAGTCTATTTAAAAGACAATGCAATCTTTGCGCTTGGCATTGTCACAGGCGACAATAAAAAATATATTACCAATCACAAAACACCTAATAGTGAGGTTGTATTAAAAGGCAAAAATATATCAAGGTATAAAATTGAGCAACCAAACAACTATATTGAATTTAAACCTGAAGAGTTTCAGCAAGTAGCTCCAACTGAGCTTTATAGAGCCAAGGAAAAACTTTTCTATAGATTTATTTCTAGTAAACCAATGTTTTGTTATGATGACAATCAATTATTATCTTTAAATAGTTGTAATATTTTAATCCCCAAAATAAATGGCTTAAATATAAAATATATATTAGCTATATTGAATTCCAGTGTGGCAGCATTTTATATATCAAAAAAATACAATTCTATTAAAATTTTAAAATCATATATAGAACAATTTCCAATTCCAAAAGCTACAGAACAAGAACAAAAAGAAATAATTGAACTTGTAAATAAAATAATGGTTTCAAAAGACCAAGTAGCAACTAATAAACTTTATAAAAATATTGACAACTTAATATTTAATCTTTACTCTTTAAATGAACAACAAAAAAATTATATAAAACAATCTGTTTAATTATTTATCTTCATACTTCCTAAACACTTTATATAATTCTTCATAAGTTAACCATTGTACAAAATGATTGTCCAAATGCCATTGAATAGTTGTATTATTTAAATGAAATTGTCCCTCTCCTAAATTCCCTTTATGTTGTTTATCTGAATACCCTAAGCAATCTAAAATATCACTTGAATCCATTTTAAATATGACGATTCTATCTGAAAAGAATAATCCATAGTATATTAAATCAAATTCTTTTCTTTTTACCTGCTGAATATTACAATCAAAATTATAATCTAACATTTCATTACTACTTAAAGCACGGTTTCCTAAATTAGCTTTTTTACATTGTTCTATGACGTTACTATTGTTTATAACCGAATCGTTTGATTTCATAACAGTTGAAAATTTAACTTCCACTCTTTTATTCGATATTTCATCAAATCTATCATGATATTGATTGTGTGATTTACTGAAATGATATAATGTCTCTATCATAATTTCAGCTACATTTCCAAATCTTCTTGTCCTTAATGCAAATATCCCATCTCTAAATTCTTTTATTTTTTCTTCCATGTTTACACCTCAATATTTAAAATAAAAAAAATTCACTTAAAGTCATATTGAAAGCTTTAGCGATTTTTTCTAAGTTAGTTAGTGATATATTTCTTTTCCCTCTTTCTAAACTGGTAATATAGGTTCTGTCAAGCCCACATCTAAGGGCAAATTCTTCTTGGCTTAAACCTTGTTTGGTTCTTAACTCTTTTATTCTTTGTCCAACTTTTTCTTTAATCATTAACTTTCTCCATATTTCTTCATACAATTATAGTAATAGTGTGACTTATTTTGCAACCGACTTTAAGTCACATTAAATAAAAAGGATTAGTGATGATTAAAAAACTATGGTATAAAATTAAAAGATTTTTTGAATGGTTGTTTTTCGCAGATCATCAAATTTTTTATGGACGCATTTCGGTTTCATTAAAAGGTCAGAAATGGGAA
>CASFFJ010000169.1 GCA_949293915.1 uncultured Christensenella sp. | reverse complement strand
CATAGTAAACTATTGCTCTTTTAACAAAATCAACCGTGTTATTTGCGGAAATTTCACTATATGCAAATAAAAATCTTTCCCGAGTTGCTTCATCAATCATGGTATACTGAAAATATCTGTCTTTATATTTTGTTTGATTGCAATGTTGTGGAACATACTTAACATCCATTTGCCATTTAACAGCAAGCATTTCTGGCGTATCATAAGGTTTTGGAATGTATGGATTATGTTCTTCAACAGGTTTTGGCCGTAAATTATTCTTGACAACATACCTCCAAAATCCAAAATATGTCCTTTTATATGCAATTTTTAGCCTTAATTTGCCAAGCGCTTCAGTGTAACTTATTGATGGATTGTTTTTGAAAATTTGCTCTATGACTTCCCTCTCCTCATTTGTGTGAGCATTTGGATGCCTGGTGTGCGGTCTGGAAGATGCATTTTCCAAACTTTGCAAACGACCATCATATTGAGATAACCAACGCCATAAAGAACGCTCTGTGCACTTCATCTGTTTTGCCACCCACAATATATCTTTATGGTCTTGTCTCCACAACATTAATGCTTTTAATTTTTCCTTTGCTGTATATTTTATACCTCTCATAATCCTTCCTTTTATAATACAAAATTGTAAAAAACTGGAAAGAATTATACATCAAGACTGAAATTTTTGCAAGATGCAAAGAAAAAAGCAAATTTTTTTAAAGAATTTACAAAATAAAAAAGAGCCGATTAATCACTAGACTAACCGACTCTTTTATTCTTAAACTGTTGTTGTTTGGTTGTTATTAGTGTTTTGAGAATTATCAGCTGTTTGTGTGTCATTTTGAACAGCTGTTACTTCTTCTTTATTATTTTGCTCCGCAAGTGTATTGGCTATACTAACAACTTTATCCAAACCAACCTTTTTTAACATTTTGGCAACTTTTTTGTCACTATAAGACCAAGTTTTGATTGACTCCACCACTTTATGTACCAATTCTTTTAGTGGCAGGTTTTCATATGCGGCATAACCACCTATGACCGCAATTGCCGTTCCTAAAATTAAGCATGCAAAATCTAATGAAGCCAATGAACCGCCAAGTATACAAAGCTCTACCAATATACTACCACCAACTATTAACACGAGTGATAACACAAAAAAGATTGCTTTATACCACTTTGGATGACTCTCTTTGAACTTTGCAAAAGGCAGTTTTGCAAAACCTACAACACATAAAATTATAGTTGCCAAACTAGTAACGCTCACCAAAATTTCCTCCACTATTATTCTCTTTCAACATTTTCTTGTTCTTCTTGCACAACTTCAAGAGTAGCAACTTCTAAACGAGCAATAATGCGTTTTGTTGCTTCAATCTCTAATTGTTTCTCAGCAATAGCATTTTCTTTCTTTTTGGTTTCTTCTGCAACTACTTGCTCGTAAATTTCAGCCATTCTATTTTCAACAGTAGCATCAATAGATATATTTTGAAGTTCAACAAGTTCGTTTTCAAGTTCTTCCAAAAACATTTTGTATTCTTCTACCATTTTTCTTTCCTCCTTTTATTTTAATTTTCTATAAAAACCGACCTCTTTCTCGAGAACGGCAAGCAATACTGGACCATAGTTCTTCATCTAGCATTTGATTTATTTCTATCATTTAAATTACCCCTCCCCATTTCAAACAGCCATAGGCAATTCCAAATAAGCAAGCCAACAACAATAACACGCCAACCACAATAGCGAGCCACTTGACAAATCCACTAAGCACTTTTATTCTAGATAAAAACATACTTACTGGAACAATAGAAAAAAACGATATTATGGCAAATATAACAAACCATATATCGTTTATGACTAACATTATTTTTCGCTTCCACGGCTTATCTATTTTGTGACTAATTCCATGATATAAGTACTCAGCGGAATGCTTTTTGTAGTCGGCTTCTATCTTTTCATCTTCACTTAATAGTATACCTGCATCTACTTTATTTTCTTGAACTTTTAGCCCTTTTTCTACAAGCTTGTCTGCTGTTTGTTCAATTCTTTCAGCAACAATTGATGATTTGTCAATATGCTATGCAACTTTTAGATTTAATTTTGTCTGCAAAGATTTGGTTGGATCTTGTGCAATAAGAGCTGTCTCTTTTGCTTCTGCTTCTGCTTTGCTTTTTGCATAAGTTTCTTGATTTATAGCTTCTCGTTGCTTGTCTTCTGTTAAATTCATTTTAAACCTGCCTTTTTACTATTTTAGCCATGTTGGCTTTGTTGGAACAACTTTTGTTTCTGTTACATCAAGCCATGCATCATACCATTGACTTAACTCAGATTTTTGTTCGTCGGTTAATTTTGCATACCAACACTCTCCACGATTAATGATGGGAAAACACTCATATTCTCTTTTAAAACGCATATTATTTAAAATTTCCTCCTCTGTTGGCTTTGGAATTTCTACAATTTTAAATCTTCTGCCATGCTCATCTGCCTCTATCTCTTTAATTGTATAGCCCTTCGCTATTGCATACTCATATGCTTGTGAGTAATCTATTTCGTAAAATATCTGATTTAATTTCATATTTTTATCCCCCTCTATTAACTCCATCGTCCTATTGCAAACCAACAACATTCGGTTTGTTCGCCATATCCTCGATTGATGTCAAATGTAGTGGTTTTTTTATTCATAACAATTTGACCGTTCATATAAGTAGCCACAATTCCACTATCTCTTTCTTGCGTAAGAAGAACAGATAAATTATTAGTTGTAGAAAAAGACACAGGAAAAGTTACAGTTGTTGAACCTGTTCCAGAATAACTTGCAACACCCCAGCAAATTTGCACACCATTATCAAAGCGTATATACCTATCGCCTTGTGAAACAATTCCCATAATGACATTGCTATTTTTAAGAGGATTAATAAAATTTTTTTGCCCTGTTATAGTCTGTGTGGCACCATTAATAACAAATGCAGTTTCATACACATAAATAGACCCATCACTTTTACTTATTCGCATTGTTACACAAGTAGTTGCATTTTCTGGAAAAGTTGGAGATGAAGCATATACAAGATAATCATCATTTTCGCCAACTCTATATAATGCCTGATAAGCATTAGATACATTACTTCTATACATTATATAATTTGTATTATTTGATGATAACACCTCTAATTGTGCTGTTGAAATTGTGCCAGAATTTCCAGTTATTTCTATAATTTGATTTATTTTATCTATAATATCATTTATTGCTTTTGTAACAACTTTATTTTGCACCACATTTGTGCTTGTTATTGATAATGTATCATCCACCACATCAACGAACCCACTGTCGTTTGTTAATTCGCTGGTTTTTGTTGGAACTTGGGAAAGAGTAGCATAACCTGCACCATTTGTTAATTGATTATTATTTGTAGGGATTTGGCTAACTTTTGCATATGGGTCATTATTTCCGTTCACTTGTGTACCATCACCATCATTTGTCAAGTCACTTGTTTTTGTAGGTGTAGTAATATTTATTGTCTTTGCATCGCTCCCATTATATGTGTCTTTTGTAATACCATTTTGTTGGATTGTTAAAGAATCTAGTGTTACATTACTACTCAATGGTTTCCCTGCAACTGTGGTTGTCTTATCCACTTTTGTGGCAATTGCGTTTGCATTGGTCTGTTCTGCAGCCTGAGCACGAATTGTTTCAGCCTCTATGTCGTCTGCGAGTTCTTGTTCTGCCAATTGTGCACGAGAGGTTTCAGCAGTTATCTTGCCATCCAGTGTGCTTTCGGCACTTTGAGCACGAGTTGTCTCATTACTAATAGCAGACGCATTTGCTTGCTCGGCAGATTGTGCTCTTGTGCTTTCTTGCTGAACTGCATTTTGTCTGTTTGTAATCTCATTATTGATGGCTGTAGTATTGTTGGTTACTCGTTCATCAAGATCATCTAATCCATTAACCGCCAATTCACCATTTGTTTCAATTAATGCGTGATATTTACGATTGCTACCTATAACTACACCCGTGTTGCCTGATGTTGTCAAATCCCCACTATCATCATACATATTGTTAGTGGCCAAGCTACTAGGTGAACCATGCGATAAATACCATAAGTCATCATTGCTATACCATTTATATGTAACGCCTTCAGCCTCATCGGTCAATGTAGTTTGGTCTAGTGGCTCTTGTTGCTTTCCTATAAGTGTATAATATTTTTGAGTAAGATAATTCTGAACTTCAGAACTATTTGTTTCACCACTAGGAATATCACTTAAATCGGTTTGATATGCAAGGGCTTCGCCTTGCATACTAGCACGCCATTGGTCCAATTCTTGCAAAGTCTCTTGTTCTTGTGGCAAAAATAGCCGTGCCTGTCCATTAACCACTGGAACGGCAGTTTTTTGCTCTGTGGATACCTCACCCGTTTTTGCATCTACTTTAGTCTCGGTATGCTGCAATGCGCCCGTTGTGCTTACTTCAAAGTCATCAGATGTAACCAGTGTATCTGTAAAATTAGACTTTGGCACATAGTCCTGCTTTACTTGTGCAATTTCGGCACTATTAGTCTCGATATTTTCCGCATTAGTTTCAATGTCGCTATTAAGCACCGCTTCAACAGACATTGCTCGATTTTTCTCGACTGCCACTGCATTATCCGCAATGCTTTGAGCATCTGATTTGAATGCAATTAAATCTGCTTGCTCGGTACTTACAACACCACTTTGAGCAGTAACTCCATTTTTAGTATCAGTGCGTTTAAATGCAGGTAAATTCACGACTTTTTCATTATCTGGACCAATTGGCGTTTCATCATTCATTGATATACTGTTTATTGTGCTTACGCCTTGTTCATTTGCCTTTAATGTTACTTTATTTCCATTAACTGAAACTTCAATGTTATTGTCCGTACCTTCAAGTACTATTCCTTCTGTGATAGTTGTGTTGTTTGTTGCGTTTTTATAAGTGGTTGTTATGGTTGCGGAATTTTCTCCATCTTCTTGTGTTACAGTTTTATCTACTGCGACTTTTGTTAAGTCTGTTTTTAATATACGGCTATTTGTATTAGTTTCGTTGTTTTCAATATCTTGTTTAACTTGCTCCCAACCGTTTACTTTACCTTTACCATTAACGGATGCAACATAGCCATCATCAGCACTACTAGCAATTATTCCTGGGGATGCGCTTGTGAAAAGCGTTACAGTAGATGAACCACGGTCATTCCATAAACCATTACTCTCAAAGTAAGTATATTCCTTGTTATTATCTAAATCTAGCAGCGTGGTGCCATCCAATGGTGTAGTTAGTCCACTCGCTTCCTCAAACGCCTCTTGCAAGTCCTCTTGGCTTGGGCTCGTATTATCCCCTAGATGCACCACATAACGGCTCGAACGCCCCATGAGGCTGTCTATATCCGCAGAGTTCTCAACAATTCGTGCATCCATTTCATTTAGCCAATCGCTGTTAACAAGTTGCCAGTCCCCCACATTAACCACCGTATACTGCCCTATTTCCTGCTGAACGGCATTTATTGTTATTGTTCTTTTTACCGCACCCGTATCAAAAGTAAACACTTCATCTTGTATTACCCAGTACTGCTCGGTATCGTGTGGACGAACATCTGTTACTATAACACTACCTTGCTTACTAGCGTTTGTATTCTTAGTAATCGGCACGGTGTAAGTCTCATTATAAAAAAGCACGCCCACACTTTTGTAGCCGTCTTTATTATATAAAACCGTGTTTGGCAAATTTTCTAAAACATTGTATTTTAGCATAGTATCTGCAATATTTGATTTACGATTTACATCTTGCACAAGAGCATCTACTTCCGCATTTAATAAATCAAATTCACTAGCTTCAGCTGGTGGGTCTATATCAAGATTTGTGCTAGGATAGATATCAAGTTGGCAAGTCTGGCTGGTAATTAGCGACACAACAGTTGGCTCATTTGTTATTACTTCACCATCACTGCCAACTGTTACATTGTTTAGAATATTTTCAACATTAATTACAAGTTTTGGTGCATTTATTCCCGTCCCAGCATTTAAACAAAACTCCGTTGGCAACAAACGTTCATACAGCAAAAACTCGCCATCACTATTTGAAATATCTTTTAAATAGCGAATGTAATAGTTTTGTGTTTTGCCCAACTTGCCATCACGCTCAATATACACCATGCCAAGTTTTACGCCTGTATAGATTCCATTTTGCATTTGAATATCACCATTGGCATTTACATATTGTGTGAGAAGCTTGCCAGACACTATGCTTTTTGGCACCAAAATATCAAGCAATACATTTTTTGCACTGCCTTGATAAATTTTAAAATTCATGCTTAAATCAGCAACTGTGCCGCTTTCTTTTAATGTTATTTTTATTTTGTTCATTTTCAATGAACCTCCTTGAATTTTTAATTATCATTATATACTGGGTAGATACCCAAACTTTGTAGTTTTTCTTCGTTTGATATATTTGCAACATTTTTTGCTATGTATGCAATTTTATCATCCCCATCTGCATCATAAAAAACTATAGATTTAACTTTATTCATGTCAATATTATTTGGCTGAATAAAATTTATTTCAAAAATATTTTTAATGTTATTTTCACTTATGGTATATGACACATTATCAGCCACTAATGTTTCATTATCAATACCAGCTATTTCACTAAACTTTCCAACTTCTCTATTTAAAAGGCAACAAATAAGTTTACCATTTTTTTCTCCGAATAAATTAGAGAATGTCACAAAATCTCCTCTATATAATAAAGCAATTTGAAAATTAAAACTAATTTCCTCTCTATTATCCTTGTCTAACGCTATTAGTTTAGAACTAGGCACATAGGCGAAACACTCAATTTCATCTGGGTCAATAACCGCTTTTGGTAATGATTGAGACTCTTCAAAATTCCATTCTTGTTGATAAAACAATTTAAATTTAAATAAGTCCGCTCGACCATAAATATCACAATATCTCAAAGCACGCATACCATAATAAGAAGCATCTACATTGGTGTTTGCTTTTGATACTGTTGTTAAATCCACAAAATCACCCACTTTAAAATTATCATCCATGTCCCACTCAAAAACTAAACCATTTCTTAAAGGAAAATGCAGTAGAGGCACTATACAATCCACATGATTGCT
>CASFFJ010000168.1 GCA_949293915.1 uncultured Christensenella sp. | reverse complement strand
GGATTTAATACCGCAGTACCAAATTGTGCTTCTGCAACTGTTGTACCAGCTTCAACAGCTTTAGCTCCAGTTAATGCAAATCCAGATACACCTGGCTGAGTAGGAATATTAGGTTGTAATCTCTTTGAAAAGATTTCAGTGAATGCTTCTTCTACTGATTTACCTTTAACACTAAATGTACCAGTACCATTTTGAGTTTTTGTAATGTTACCAACTTGTGTATAATTACCAGCTGTTGTTATATTATTTCTAAATATAACCTTATCTGCATCTACAAAACCTGTTAATGCAATCCAAGAAGTACCATTATACATATAAGCTGATAATTCATAATCTATATCATCAACTGTAGTTTTGATTACAAATACATCACCCTGTTTAGGTGTTTCTGAATCATGATCTGCAAAGTATTGTGTAATTACATCTCCATCTGCAGTATCTAAATCTGTTTTTGTACCCTGATACAGTGTAACATTCTTAGCAGCAATTTCATCTGCAATTTTTTGAGCTGACCATACTACCTGAGAAGAAGTTGCTTCATCATTAACAGGAAGTAATGCGTTTAATTTCTGTTTCTCTGCAGTTGTAAAATCTTCAGTTGATAATTGTTTTCCTGGTACTTTATCTACTTTATTACCTAAAGAAGTTGTAGTTTCTGTTTTAAAGGATTCAAAACTAGAAGATAATGTAGAAACTGTAGATTGTAGAGTTCCTAATCCTTCTTCTAAATTATCAACACTAGAAGTTAAATCACTAATAGAGCTATTAAGTGTATCTAAATCTGATTGTGTTAAAATTTTCTTCCATGTATTTCCAGTAGCTATACAAATATATAATACATTAGCTGCTGTATCAATATACATCTGACCAAGTTTACCAGCAGTATCAGTTGTAGGAGCAGATGTACCAGTTAATACTGGGATACCTGATTCAAAATATGGTAATGTTGCCCAAGTTTTTGAACCATCACCAATTTTTAATTTTGCTGAACTATCTGCTAATAGCTCAATACCAAGCTCACCTTTTAGAAGAACAGCTGAAGTATTTTGAGACCATTGAGCAGTGCTATCACATCTTAATGCGATTCTTGTATTAAGTATTTTACTCATTACTTGCGTTACCTCCGCTTATTAATTCAATATCATCAATACTAATGCTTTGTAAAGATTCATAAGTTTTTTTAGATTCATTCCATTGGTATAATAAAGATTCTTCATATGCTTTATATATTACATTAACATCTCCAAAAGTTGGAAAATCTAAATGTGTATTCGCATTATATACTTCTTTATTACCGTTTTCTCCAAATAGAGGTAAGTTATTCCATGGTGTAATACCATCTCCTACCTTTAGGATATTAGTATCTATCGCAAACCCAGGTTCTCCTTCATTAAGAACAGGATTGGTGAATTCCCAATCAGCATTAGTACCTCTTCTAAATTTTATTGTTGTATTTAAATTCACCATGTTTAAACCTCTATATTTTCTTTAAATTGAAAAGTATCAGTATCCGGATACGGGACCACCATCCAAAATATACTGTTCTGATGGATCTAAACCACCACCTCCTCCACCACCAGATGATCCAGAAAATTTCTTCCATTCTCCTACACTATTAATTACATATATAGTGTTGTTATTAACATCAATTAATTTACTTCCGGCTGGAATATAATTATCTTCACTGTTAATAAGTAATGGATCATTTTTATCTGTAGTAAAGGAGTCACATGCAAATACTCTTGTTCTTTCAGGTCCATATCCTATACTAGACATTTTTCTAACGGACATAGAAATATACCTCCTTTCATATATATTGTAATAAATTTTAACTATATAATCAATCTAATTTCTTATCGAATTGAGTAGATTTATTCCTATACCTATTATAAAAGAAAAGATGTATTTTTACAAATTTATTTAGTTTTAGCTTTTAGTTCTTCTATCTCAGCTTGTTGTAGTTGAATTATCTTATTTTAATTCCATAGATATGGAAACTTAAAATACTTTAAGTCTATTTTCATTACTTCATTTACCCTTCCAATACCTATGATTCTTATACTTAGAGAAGTACCTACAGGACTTATCAATACACTGCTTTCCTTTGATTTGTCCTGTAGATAAACTAACCTTATGTAACCTGCAATATGCTACTGGATCCTTTATATACTGACCATATAACCCTTTATATTTCATAGATTTCTTATTGCATCTATTGCTGCTTCAATAGCATCTGAGTATCCATCTTCATAATTATTTTGCTGTTGAAGTCTATACATTTCATTCTTGATACTATCTACATACTGCTCTAACCATACCCTAACATCTATACCCATATACTCATCTATATAGCGTATAATCTCATATACTCCATCTATTGTATTTGGTTCTGGGACCACTATATTTTCCATTCGTACACCTTTATTTTCAATGCTTAGAACCATTGTTTTATTCCTCCATATATTCTATATCCTCTGGTCCAAAATCGAATGAATTTCCTTGATTTACCGGCATTTGATCAGGTATCTCTACTACCTGTACATACCCTTTCTTATACCATTTCAAATAATCCCCTAATAGGAATATACAAGCAGGCATAAACTCATCAAAGAATGTATACTCTAATCCTTTATATATATTCTTTAGAGTCTTATTCTTAATAACATATATATCCTCTGGGAATGCGTTTCTCCATTCTGGGTTATAGTTACACTCTATGACCTTAATAGCATTCTCCTTCAATACCTCTACTAACTTCAATGCCTGTTCCTTATCTATATCTATTTCTACCTTGATATTAGTGGTATATTTATATCCCCACATATGCTTTAATTTATCACATAACCTTACCTTGTACACCTTGAACCTCCTATTAACTCCGGCATTCTTTTATTGACTAATCTCATCATCCAGTTCTCTTAATCTACTAATCAATACCTCT
>CASFFJ010000167.1 GCA_949293915.1 uncultured Christensenella sp. | reverse complement strand
TTTTTTAATTACTTTCATATAAGTATCTCCTTTGCTTAAAAACTACCAGCGATTATATCACTTTTAGTTATAAAAACAAAACGATTCATTTAATTTTTATTTAATTTTTAACTAATTTTTGGAACTTTAAGATTGTTTATATTTAGGTTTTATAAGTGCTTTTGTTTTGGTTTAATTTAAATAAGGTTTGTCAACTTTCTACATTTAAGTTTATAAGCCCACTTGAAACTATTTCATTATCCACCATAATGTCTAAATAGCAACCAAGATTTCCTGCTTCAAGGCATCTAAGCGTTACATGAAGGTAGTGGTCGTCTTGTGAAAAATAAATATTTGTAATTTCAGTGGTTTTAAACCTGCACTTTAAAATATATGGAATTTTAAGGTCTTTAATAGAAAGCAAAACTTCAATTTCATCGCCAACTTTGCAAGTTGATGTTTCCGCCCGTATAGAGTTAATTGATAATTTTTCGTTTACTGTTATTTCTTTTTGCTCGGTTACCCCATTTTGAGCCGTAACTTTTATTATTACAGTTCCAAAGCTTTTTACATATAGTGTTTTGTTATCTATTATTTCAATTATGCTACTATTAGATGATTCAATAACAAAGTTTGTTTTTACGGCGCTTGGGGAATAGCTAAAATCAATCTCGAAAGCCTCACCCACATAGAAATTTATGCCTAAATTATTTATGTTTATAGACAACACATCTTTTATTTCGATATTAGATATATGTGTGTACTGGTTTATAGATTTATCATAAACCAAAACAAAAACATTCTTGCTTGAAGATGTTAAACTGTTTGCAAACGCCAAAACTTGCAAGGTGTTGCCATTAAATTTAGGGTTTCCAATTGTCAAATCGCTGCATAGTTTACCGCCCTTATCCCTTATTTCAAAAACCAAATTGTCTAAACTTTGGTTAGGCACATCAACCAGCTTTCTTAAATCTGAAGTGGCACTGTTGCCAACATAAATGGTGCTATCTGCCAAAATTGGCATAGAACATATAGAATTTATTTTTAGAATTTGCGAGAAAACATATGAGCTTGAAACCTTGTCATAAACTATAATATTAACAAAATCAGGATCAGTGTTTGTTTTGTCTTTTATGCGAACAGTAACCTCACGGTAAGGTTTGTAACCTATTACTTCAACCAAATTAGAATTGTTGCCATATTTATCTCGAACATAAAACACCAAAGAACAATTGTCTAGGGAAAAAGCCCCGTCAAGATTGTTAAGCTCGATATCTAATGTTTGATTTGCATAAACCTCTTTAAATGAGGTTGATTGAGATATATCCTCCTCAGTTGTTTTTGAAACAACAACATATATTTCCGCACTGCGCCCACTGCAAGAAAGTATAATCTTTGTTTCGCCATAGCCTTGCGCTGTTAGCATACCAGAAGAAGTAACAGACACTATACTTTCATTTAAACTTTGGTAGGAAAGCATTTTTTGCTCGTATATGGTTAAAGGATAGGCGTGTTTAATTTGTTGAGTGTCGCCAACATTGTAAAAATTATAGCTTTGCTTATACAGAGTAAGAGCCCTATAGCCAACCTCATATGAAAGCCTTTCCACATACATATCGGTTGCCGCCCCTATATTACCAATACATAAAAGGCACTGAACGGCTAGAAATATATATAAAAGAGCAACAACTATCTTTCCAAATTTTATAGTTGGGCTAAATTTAATAAGATTTAAGTCTTTTAAAATGTTTAAAATACTGTTAACAATAACAAAAAACGACCAAATAAATCCAACGGCGCAAATTTCTTTAAAATCATAACTTAAAAAGATAAAGAAAAACAAATTGATTATAAAAAATATGCAAGTAAAACTATAATAAATAAACTT
This sequence comes from uncultured Christensenella sp., assembly GCA_949293915.1. Classification (GTDB taxonomy): domain Bacteria; phylum Bacillota; class Clostridia; order Christensenellales; family UBA1242; genus Onthoplasma. The sequence goes on along the minus strand of CASFFJ010000167.1, from coordinate 666 downwards.
AAGCGCCAGAATTCCTTTGCTTTTATTTTGTGATGAAAAAATGAAAATTTCAACTAAAATTGTGGCTATTGAAAAGCCAAGCAAAAGGGCAGAATAGGGGCTGAAAATATTTTTCATCAGTATGCTATAGCCAATTATTGCGGCAAGCAGTGCAAAAAGTGACAATAGGTATTGAATTATTGTTAGATAATGTTTTTTAAAAAAATTGTAGGTCTTTTCGTTAAAATTTTCAGGCTTTTCATTATTTAAAGGCACACTATTTCCAAGAAGCTCGTCTATACTAATATTAAAGATATTTGCAATTTCTTTTAACGAAACAATATCTGGCTCGCTTTGATTTAGCTCCCATTTGCTTACAACTTTATTTGAAACATGCAAAAGGTTCGCAAGTTGTTTTTGCGTCATTGAATAACTTTTTCGTAAAGACGAAATCTTTTTACCTAAATTATAGTTTTCCATTTATTTTAGTATAGCTTTAATTTGCTAAAAATAGCAATAATTTTCATTCTACGAAATGTGGAATTTGACTTTTTTATGTGGAAAACATTTGTTTTGCTTTTCACAACTATAGCATAAATAATTTTATGTTTTTAGTATATTTTAGTTATGCGCTATAGTAGGCTTGCGAACTTGACAAGGAAACTTTTGTGATGCTATCATAAATCT
>CASFFJ010000166.1 GCA_949293915.1 uncultured Christensenella sp. | reverse complement strand
ACTTGAAGAACTAACAAACACAGTAAATAAATTATTCTATGATAACAGCTCCAGTTATAAAGTTATAGCTAGTAAGCAAAAAGAATTGCTAACTATACTTGGAGCCACTACCAAAATAAAAACAATCAATGATAAAAAAGTCAACCATTATATTCAAATACTCACAAGCAAAGGCAATGAACCTGCTACAATTAATGCTAAACTAGCATACTTATCTAAAATATTAAATTATGCTAAAAGAGTAGGTTTAATTGAATATAAGCCCTACATTCCTACTTTAAAAATAAAAGCAGTTAAAGACAAATTTATTACTACAGAAGAATATAGAAAGATGCTTGGTTATGCTACTTCAAATAATCTTCAAGAGCTATATTGGGCTATAGTCATAGGATACAACACTGGAATGAGAATAGCTAATATCCTTGCTATACTTCCAAAAGACATTGACAATAATTACATAAGAATATATCATAATAAAACAAACAATCCTTATTCAGTTCCAATGAATGATGCAGTTAAAGAATTAATGCAAGACTTTACTGGCTTCACTTGGAATTATAGACAAATGCAATATAGATTTAGTTTGATGATAAAAGAATTAAATCTTGATGAAAGAATTACAATACACACATTAAGGCATACGACTTGTTCTAAGCTAGTTGAAAAAGGTGTGCCATTACCAGTAGTACAAACCTTGATGAATCATAAAAGAATAAGTACAACAATGCGATATAATCATTTAAAAAATGAACAATTAGAGCAAGCAGTGAATATTTTGTAAGAAGGTTTATAACTTGATGATTAAAAATTATAAAAAAACAATATCAACAGATAAAACAAAAATCAATTCTAAGGCATGTATAATCAAATTTAACATGGGGTAAATATCAAATAGGTAAAACCATCATCCAATGAATTTACCATGGCTTAAAATTGATTTAAACAATCTCAATTAAAAATAAATAATAAATAACTACCTTTTCGGTAGATGTGTACTTCTAATTATGCTAGGATATGTTTTTTAATTATCCTAGCTTTTTTTATTGTTATTAGAAATAGAAATAACTTATAAGTTATAAAATAATAACAAATTAATAATAGATAAGTTATATAGTTTATTATTAATAGAGTATGTTTTAGTGGATGTTTATTTTAAAAATAGAGTATGTTTTAGAGTATGTTAATTTAAAAGATAGTAATATATAGTAATAAGGATGTTATAATAAAAGGCTTGTTATCCTCTCTACGAGAGGGATTAAGCCTGTTTTTTATAATAATGTGGTTAAAACCTTTGTTATTATTGTATTTGAGTCTAGTTTAAAAGGTTTTTAATATGAACATTTACTGGGTTTTAGCCTGTTTTGTTTTCTTATAAGCAGATATAATAGCCTTTGCGAAATTATGAATTTGTTCATCAGAAAATGTTTTTGTGCTTGCAGAAAGCATATAAAGCTTTTTCCTTTGTTTATCTGTTAATTCATAATATCCTTCTTCTTGCAAATCTTTAAAGAATAAATCTACTATTGAATTATATTCTAAACCTCTCCTTGTTACAGTTTTAAAATTCTCTAGTTTTCTCCAATTCAAAACCTTGTAGTTTTTGGTAATATTCTTGTTATTAATGACAAACAAATCTATATATTCACAGATAATCCTTAGTCTAGCTATTATCTCTCTGTGTTTATCAATGCTTTTTGTTGCATAGTTTCTTGCATCTTGGAATAGTATGATGTTTAAAATAATGGAGATAATTAAAACAGTAACTATTACACATTCTCCTTGCTACCATTCCAAACAACACGTCCTAACACTTGGATATTAATAAAATTAGCATCTTCAGCTTTATACTGTTCGTCTTGGTATTTTGAGTTATTAGAAGATATTGTCAATGAACCATCCAAATTATAAAACAAACGTTTTACCCTTATTTCATTGTTTAAGCTGATAACATAAATCTTATTATTACCTTCAAGTTTGGAAGTATCCACCATTAGTAAATCGCCATCTTTGATATCATCAATCTTATTCAGACCACTATCCATACTTTCACCTTGAGCTTGTATAATGAAAGCATTTTGAGGATTAATACCAATAATATTTTTTAACCATCTTTTGTCAAAATAAAGTACTTCTGATTGAGTATTATTTGTTGTATAGTTTCCTAAACCAGCAGCAGCTTGTATATTGGAATAAAATTTAATAGCAACAACTTGTGTATCATTTAAAACAGAATTAACAACAATTTTTTTATTTAAAGCAATATTTAGTTCTTCTTTCGTTTTACACTGAATTGCTTCATCATAACTTAAGCCAAACTTTTTATAAAAATTTTCTCTGATGCTACTTGGAACAGCTCTATTATTATTTTCAATCATCGCAATTGTTTGTTGAGAAGTATTGAGTTTTTCTGCAAAAACAGCTTGAGTATCACCTAATAATTTTCTTAGTCTTTTAAATTGATGATTGTCAAATTTTTTATTAGACATTAAATTTCCTTTTACTTTGTTTTGTTTTAAAACAAAATGTTGACACTTAAAACAATATGTGATATTATAAAAATATAAGGTTGAGAAAAAACAAATTTTCTTACTTTAATTATAACATAAACTGTAACAAAAGCAATACGTGAAATAAAAAGCTACCCTCAGAAATTCTGAGGTCAGGTCAAAGAAAGAGATGGATTAAAAGTATTAATAATTAAATAAGTCAGAAAAACTATACAAATAAAACACAAAATAAAAAAATAAAAACTATTTATCCTCCTTTTTCTATGTACTTAAAGCATTTCTACTATGATATGGTTTCTGACTTATTTAATTATTAATACAAAATATAGGGGATAACAGAGGATAACTCATACGCGAAGTATGGAAGGTTTTACATCCTGTTAATTCTTATGTTTGTTTTAAATTTATCACAAAATGTATAGAAATGTATAAGTTAACAAGAAAGGTTTAATAGAGCTGCTTAATTTACAAAAAAAATAATATTAGTTAGAACTAATTTAAACAATCATAGCTCCTTTCTACGGTGGAAGTATGCAACACCGTTCGGGGTGTCAAGAACTTTGAGATAGGAGCTTTCCTTATTTTTAATTGTAGCACATACACTGGAAATAAGCAAGTATTTTATTACACTTTTAGATGGGAATGAGTATAAGGAGAACATCAAATGGCAACAATCAAAAGTATTACACCATATAACAATTGTGTAAGCAGAAAAAAAGAAGAACAACCAACACCAAAATATTATTGTGAAAGTTGTGATAAATGTAAAGACAACAGATGTGAAACATTTAATAGATATGTAGAACCTGAATACAACAGATGTTTTTATCATACATATTACAAACCTATACCAGTAAAGTTCAGACCAGCTGCGGATTGTTATGAAATAAAACAAAGTGCAATAATCGCATAAGGGCATAATGATACAAGAGCAAATTGAATTAGAAAAGAGAATGACCCAATGTTCTATTGAAACTTATAGGAATGAATTAGAGAGAAATAAACAAAGTGGCAATTTCGGATGTACTTCAATTGCAAGCAAACTAATTTCAAGAATTTTGGATGGTTATACAGTTGTTATTAGAGAATACCTTGATAATTATTCAAAAGGCAAGGCAGTACGTTCAACAATGGCAGCTGATGTAATCCAAAGGCTGAATGATGTTGATACAGTAGCATACATAACAAGCAAGGTTATCTTAAATTCAATGTGGTCTAAGGCATCCTGTCAAGCAGTATATAAAGCTATCGGTCAGGGGCTTGAAGATGAATATAAGATGCGAGCTTTCAAACAAGAAAACTCACATTATTATAAGTCGATACAAGAAGATTTGAACAAACGAGGTGCAAAAGCTAATCGTAAAAAGAATATCACAATGGGAGTATTTAATAAAAGATTAGACTTTCACCTTGACCAATGGACAATCACTGAAAAATTTCAAACAGGTTTGGTATTAACAAAGTTATTTGTTGAAACAACAGGACTTGTAGAATTTGAAGATAGATATGAAAAGAGGAAACATTATAAAAGCTTGATACCGAGTCAGGAATTAGTTAATTGGATTGAAAGTACGAATGAAAAACTTGAAGTTATGCAACCTTTTTTCTTACCAATGGTATGTCGTCCTAAAGACTGGACAGGAATATTGGATGGTGGGTATCTTTCACCTTACTTAAAGAAAAATAAACTTGTTAAAAATAATAACAAAGATTATTTAAAGAAACTTGCAACTGCTCCAATGCCTATAGTTTATGAAGCAATAAACCACATACAGTCAACAGCTTGGCAGATAAATGGAAGGATATTAGAGGTAGTTGAAGGATTGTGGGAGATAGGAAAGGCAATAGCTGAACTTCCTAACAGAGAAGATGAGCCATTAATTCCTTATCCATATCCTGAAAAAGATACAAAAACAGATATTTATACAGAAGATGAAATAGAGGTTATAAAAAAATGGAAAAGAGATACATACGATATACATAAAAGAAATGTAAAGAAGAGGTCAGTAAGAATACTGGTTGCACAGATTTTAAGAATAGCTAAGCAATTCAGCAAGTATGAGAAAATTTGGTTTCCATATCAAATGGATTTCAGAGGTAGGATTTATCCAATTCCAGTATTACTTCAACCTCAAGGTAGTGATTTAGCAAAGGGTTTACTAAGATTTGCAGAAAGTAAAAATGTAGATGAAAACAGTATCAGATGGTTACAAATACATGGAGCAAATGTTTATGGATATGACAAAGAATCTTACCAAAAACGAATTGAATGGGTTTTGGGAAGACATGAGATATTCAAAGCCTATGTGGCTAATCCTTTGGAAAATCAAGGATGGACAGAAGCAGATAAACCATTTCAATTTCTTGCTTGGTGCTTTGAGTATGTTGATTATCTTAATAATCCTGATGATTTCAGAACACATATGCCAATACAACTGGATGGTACTTGCAATGGACTTCAGCACTATTCAGCCTTACTCAGAGACTCAGTTGGTGGACGTGCAGTAAATTTAATAAATACAGAAAAACCGAGTGATATATATGCAAAAGTAGCAGAGAAATTAGAGGAAAAATTAAATGACATTATTAGAAATTATAAAAACACTTGTAAAAACAATATTGGAGGATTCGATAAAAGTGGCTTATTACATGGTACTAGTGAGTCTTTGGATTATAGTTTTGCACAGTCTTGGCTCAATCTCGGTATCAACCGTAAACTAACCAAAAGACCCGTAATGGTGCTT
>CASFFJ010000165.1 GCA_949293915.1 uncultured Christensenella sp. | reverse complement strand
TATTGATGTTGAGATGCCAGGAGTAGAGAAAAACGATATAGCTCTAGACCTAAGTGATGGTTATTTAACTATAACTGCAAAACGCGAACAAAATTCTAATGAAGAAGATAAGAAGGAGAACTTCATCCACTTCTTTAAAATGCACCATAGCTATAATTTGTTCATCTTCAATTAATGAAAAAAGTTTATAACCTATGTAATTTTTTGAAAAAAAATCCTCAAACGGAACTCTTTCTTCTTTGGGGAAAGAATCAATATAAATTTTTTTTATTTCATTAGCATTTTTTAAGTCTGTTATTTCTTTAAGCATAATTACTACTTTAATCTATTTTTTCTTATAATCAACAAAATGTTAATTTTTAAGATTATAATTCTTTAATTATATAGTTTTGTTGGTTTTTCAAATGTTTTTAAATATTACATTATCAAAAATTTATGAGTTTATTAAATTGTCTTAAATTTAATAATTAATTAAAAATCTTGCATATAAATCTATCCAATAATTACCTGTTAATACAATTAACTTTTATTTGATTAATAATTATAATATGTAAAAAAAATTAGTTTTTATTTAATAAATAATATAATGATTAGTGAGAGAATAATATGTTATCTAGTTTTTATAAAACAAAAAAATCACGATTTCTTCGTGATTTTTTATAAATTATATTAAATTATATATTTATATAATTTTAATTTATTTATTAGAATTGCCCAATTCACAATCAGTAAAATCAGGTTCTCCAATAATTTCTAATTCTGAATAACTAGCAATGTCGCCGGTTGTGCAAACTTCAATTCCATATCCTTTTAAACTTGAGAATTTACCACCATCAACTGTGACATCAAGTGTTTGAACATAACCTTTTGATGAGTCAATTATTAAAGCACTTCCTGTTGTGTACGCACCATTAGAATTATATTGAGGTTCGCTATATGTTTCTTCAACACCTGTGAAATCACAACCAACTAGTGAATGTGTTCCACTTTTTGCATAATATGCTGATAATCCAACAAAATCACAATTTTCAAAACTATAATTATAGTTGGCTGGAAGGAATGCACCTATAGTTGTTTTGTTGCTACCAAAAGAGCAATTTTCTGCAAAGATTTCTGCATCTTGGTATATATTACTTCCATTAGTAACAAAAGAATAATTTTTTCCTAACAAATTTACATTATCTAAATTAATTGTAACTTTTTCATTTGCAAAAACCGCTATTCCATAATCTGATTGAGCAGTACCTATATAAGTTTCTTCATCTGTTGATGAGTTGCAGATAGTTAAATCCATAGAGTAGTCAACGAAAACTTCATCTTCATCATCATAATTTCCGATTTCAAAACCGCTTTCAATTGAATGTCCATTCAAGTCAATTACACATTCGATATTATTTTGAGGTAGTCCTAAAACAATGGCAGAACCGAAAAGTCCTGAAATGTTTTCCGTCAAAAATACATAATCTGAGAATTGAACAGCATAAGATAAATAAATTGGTGAATCAACATAACTTTTTATTATACCATCACCACTTACGTTACCTCCACGCATTAAAACAGCTGGATTTTCGAAAATAAGTGTTTTGTTTGCTGGAACGATTAAATCTTCGTCAATACTTAATACAGCTTTTTTGATAATTACTTCATTATAGTTTGAATCTGCCAAAAGTGAATTTATTGTAGAGACACTTTTAACTTGTGCTTCTTCCGTATAAGTGGCAGGTTTAATGACGAAATCTTTACGTGCTGAACCTTTTATTTTGTCGCTATCAGGATTTGCTGTAACTACAACTGTGGCAACTCCTGCGTTTGTATTGTTTTCATAAGTGACAACATAATTTTCTTGGTCGATTTCTTTTCCGTCTATTACAATCGTAACTTCAGGTTTTTTAGCATTTCCATCATATACATATTCCGAAACAGATAATTCAATGTGATTTGCCTCTAGAGTAACAGCTTTAGAACCGCAAGCCACAAATAAAAATGTGCATGGAATTATAAACAATGCCAACGCTAAATATTTTAATTTGTTAAACATAATATTACCCCCTTACCTCCTAAATGTTAAATTCATTTTACAATATAAAAGACCTAAGGTCAAGCAATTTAATCAACAATTTAATTATAATGTTTATATTAAGAATATATTGAAAACTTTTTATAATTATTCATGATGCAAAAATAAATAATAGTATTAAAATTAGATTATAACATTATTTTAAATATATTCATAAAGTTTTTAATTTTAATTATTATGAAGTTTTCTTTATATTGTTTTTATTCAAATTATTTTTTGTATTTTTAATAAATTTTAGCATAATTTGGTGCTCAAATTGCAATTTTTATTAAAAAGTATAAATTTTGTTTTTGTCCTTATTGCTTTTAAATTGCTTTTAAATGGTTCGTTAATTTAATACTTAATAAGTAGGAGAGGGCACGAAATTATTTTGTCTTGGGGAGCCTACGGCTATATTTTATTCATATCTTAAAAAGAACGAAAAACCTGCAAATAATAGAATTGAAATTAGGTAATAAATAAAAAAGCCCAAGTAAAAGTCTTGTGGCTTTTTTATTTAATTTTTAAATAGTTGTTTTTACTATTTTTTTTATGTTTGCATAAAATATGGTATAATAAAAAT
>CASFFJ010000164.1 GCA_949293915.1 uncultured Christensenella sp. | reverse complement strand
TTTGATATTCCAATTCAACATTTTTCAGATACGGTTTTAAAGAGAATGAATAGAAAAAGTAATGGGGAGCAGATAGAAAAATTATTAATAAAAATAAGAAAAGAAATTCCAGATTGTATTATCAGAACGAGTATTATTGTAGGTTTCCCGGGGGAAACAGAAGAGGATTTTAACAAATTGTATGATTTTGTTAAAAGAGCAAAGTTTGATAGATTAGGTACTTTTCAATATTCTAAAGAAGATGGAACACCTGCTGCTAAAATGGAAGAGCAGATACATCATATGACAAAAAAGAAGAGATATGATTTAATTATGAAGGAGCAACAAAAAATAGCGACTATGAAACTTGAGGAAAAAATAGGTAATGTATATGAAGTTTTATTAGAAAGTGTAACTCCTGATAATCAATATTATATAGGAAGAAGTTATATGGATTCTCCTGATACAGATGGTGTTGTTCTTGTAAAAAAAGAAGCTGGTTATTTAGTAGATGAATTTGTAAATGTGAAAATAACAGATGTTAGTGGATATGATTTAATTGGTGTTATAGATGGATAAATATGGAGGATATATGGAGAAATTAAAAGTTATAAAAAATAAGATGGTAGATGTACTTAAGTCAAAAAAATTTCAAGTTTTTTTTCATTATATTTTTTTCCCAATCTTAATTGTTTTATTGGCTGACATATATTTTAAATTGAATAGTTTAAATGATAAAACTTTATTCTATAATTTGAAAAATACATTATTAGAAAATGTTAAACCATTTATATTGACTTGTTTTTTGATAATGGCAGTAAATAGCCTTTTGATATCTATTACCAATAGTGCTAGGAAGTCAATGATTATCATTTCTTTATTTTTTATGATATTACTTCCAGTAAATGATTTTAAGTATCATATAATGGGAGAACCTGTAAAAGTTTCAGATGTGAATTTTTTAAATAGTTCTAATACTGGAATGATGGTAAGTGTTATGGATACTCTAAAGGGGTCTTGGATGAAGACGACTTTTATAAAAAGTGGTGTTTCTATATTATTGTTTATTTTATTTATCTGGTTTGAGGGGAAAATAAATTTCAAATTTGAAAATAAAAAAGCTAGAGTTATTATATTGGTTTTGAGTTTATTAGTATGTTTCCTTTTAATCTTTCCTCCTAAATTTTTAAGGTTATTTCTATTAAATGATATTTTTGATGATAATAAGAAAGAAGATTTTAGTAGAAATACTTCTAATACAACTGTATATTTAGATTATGGATGGATTCAGGGATTATATTATAGCTTTTTATCAGATTATATTATGCCTCCTGATGATTATAATAAAAATCATGTTGATGACGTAATTTCTGTAGTATCTAATGATGTAGAGGAAAATTGGGGAAGACCAAATGTTGTATTCATTTTATCTGAGTCGTTTTGGGATATTTCTAAATTAGATGAGTTTGAATTTAATGTAGATTTAACAAGCAACATTAAGAGACTTGAAGAGACGAACCGATGTATATCTTTTGATATGTTATCGCCTTCTTATGGTGGAGCTAGTGTAAATGTTGAATTTGAGATATTAACAGGTGGTAGTATTAGTTATTTTAATACTGGCTATATTCCTTATTTACAATTATATAAAAATAATGATGCTTCTAAGAGAATTCCAAATTTGATAAAAGAGTTTAATAATGCTGGCTATGAAACAAAGTATATTAGTTCATGGGGAAGAAGTTCTTATAATAGTCAGAATGTTTTTAAAATTATGGGAGCTTCACAGACAATTTATGATGATGATTTGGTAGACCCAGTTAGGAAAGGGAATATTGCTGATAGTTATATGATGGATGTAATTTTAGATGAGCTTACAAATAAGGAAGATAAGAATAAATTCCTTTTTGTGACAACAGCCCAGAATCATATGCCATATAGTAAATATCGTTATCCTATTTATGATGTAGATATTGTTAATAGTACAATGAATGAAGAATTTAATGATATTGCTAGATGTTATGCACAAGGTGTTTATGATGCAGATAAAGAGCTTGGAAGATTATATGATGAGATTCAAACATTAGATGAACCAACTGTAGTAGTTTTCTTTGGAGACCATCTTCCATATTTATTGAATATTTCTGGAGAAAATATAGTGGATGTTGCTTCATATTTTAATACGGAGAATGAAAGTTTAAATGAACTTAGAAAATATACAACGCAGTGTGTAATTGTTTCTAATTTTGATATGAATGTTGATGAGCAAATTGATATGATGAATGCAAGTTATGTTGGAGCTTATCTTTTAGATCATTTGGATATGGAAGTGTCATCATATTTTTCTTATCTTAATACTGTTAGAAATGGTTTACCTGTATATAATAGGAATTTTGTATACAAGAATGCTGAATTTACAGCTGTATCTGATTTGAATGATGAAGATAAACTTGTTTATCAGGAAAAGCAACAAGTTCAATATAGATATTTTATCGATAATGATTAATGTGTTTACAATTTGAGAAATTTGTAATAAAATGTATAAAAAAATAGGTGGAGAATATGGGGAAAAAAATAATAGGATATTATAGAAGTTGTGATATAGTAACTATGCTTAGTACGGTTTTTGCTATTACAGGAATAATCTTGGCTATTAATCATCATATTATTACTGCTGTTTCATGTTTAATTTTATGT
>CASFFJ010000163.1 GCA_949293915.1 uncultured Christensenella sp. | reverse complement strand
CTGGAATTGTATCTTCCTCAGGATAATATGCTATCCAAAACTTAGTATCTAAAGATGATAAATATAAATTAGCTGTATGAGCATTAGAATACACTATTGTATCAATATTTTCATCTTTTAGTGAATCAATAAGTTCTTGAACTAATTCTGACCTTTCATTCCAAATGTCATCTGCACGTCCTTCACCATTATGTCTTTCAATATCTAGGGCTACTGGTAACGTACAATATTCGCCTGCATTTTCATCTAAAAAGTTTTTTATAAAGTCTACCTCTTCTTCTATTTCCCCTGTATTTAAAGCTTCATCTAAAAAATAAAATCCATATGGAATTCCTAAATATTCACATGCATCTACAAATATTTGATAATTTGAGTCTACATACATAACTCCTTCCTTGCCATATCCTCTTCCTCCAGCTCTTATATATACATAAGAAATCTCATTTTCTATTAAAAAAACTTCATATTCTTCTTTTGTATCAAAATCAGTTTCATAATTAAATTTAGAAACATCAGAAACTAACACTCTTTCCTTATTTATTTCTTCAAAATATTGAACATTTTCAGCTCTTACATATCCATTTTTTCTTCCATCAACTTTTACTTTATACCAATCTATACCATCCTGTTCAAATTCATCTAAAATATAAACATTTTCACCTTTATTTAAAACTCTAATTTGTTTTACATTATCTGTTTTAGCTTCTTTATAAAAAGGTGCATATTCACTAATTACAATAGCATGTATAGAGGCATCAATTTCAGATTGATTTTTTCTATCTAAATATATAACTATACCTATAGCGCAAATAATTAAAATTATAACAGCTATAAATATCATTAAAAATATTTTTTTCTTTTTATTTTCCATACATTACTCCTATTATTTAGTTCAAATTTTAGTAATACCATTCTAACATTTAAATCTACAATTTGTCTATAGAAATTTATCTTTATATTTTATATATTAGTTTTAAAAATATAAAAAAAAATTCTCTTTTAAAAGAGAATTCTAAAAATTAATTATCATTTTTATTAAAATTTACTATATTTTTCATATTTCTTATAGAATATAAATCCTGCAATTATTAAGGCTATAATAGGTAAAATTACAATTTTATAACCTGCATTTGGTAAACTTCCAGATGCTGTTGTATTATCTACTCTATTATTTTGATTATTACCACTATTTGAAACATTATTTCTATTTGCATTATTATCATTATTGTTATCAGTTTCAGTATTATTTACTTCATTATTATTTATCTCATTACTATTATTATCAACTACATTATTAGTTTCATTTTCATCAGAAACATTATTATCAACTTCATTATCTGTATTATTGTCTATAACATTATTGGTATTATTTGAATTATTATTATCTTCTTCAGCTGGTACTCCAATCACAAGATCCAATGATTCACTTACTTTTTCTGATTTATCTGATACTCCTGAAAATACTTGGAATAATGAATATGTAATTGCATCTTCATATGTTCCTGTTGACACTCCTGGTTTTACTTTAAAAGTAATTGTAAGTATATCTGTATCTGGTGTAACAGCACTAGCCAAATTAATTACTATTCTATAATCTCCTCTTCCAGATTCTGGTGAATCATTAAAAGTAATTCCTGTATCAATTTCATTCATTTCCTCAGTTGATAAATTTGTTACATCATATATATCTAAAATATTATTTTCATCTATTTCTACTTTACCATCAGAATTTGTAACTATACTATTTACTGTTAAATCTTCTAAAACATCTTCATTAATATTGACATATCCCTCAACAGCAGTAATTCCTGATGTTGTATCAAAATCTTTTAAAGATAAAGTAACTGTAAACTCATCTCCTGCATGTAATGCTCCAGAATTTGATGGTGTAATGTTAATGCTTCCACTGATTGTAGCATAAACGCTTGTACACAAAAGCATAAGCATTAAAACAACATAAAATACTACCTGTCTCTTTTTCATAAGCATACTCTCCCTATTAAATTAATTTCATAATACTAAAATAACATTAAATAATAAAAAAATCAATACCTTTTTCTGACATTTTTCGATTTTATAAACCTTTTTTAATAATTAAATTTTAAAATAAAAATTTTTTTATAAACTATAAATAACTTACTGCCTAATAACAGTAAGTTATTTATATATATATATATTTAAGAAGGAAATGTCTATTATTTTTTCTTTTCTTTTTTAGAAAGAAGTTATTTTATCCGCTCTATATTGTAATATTAATAGAGCATCTAAACTGTCAATATCTCCATCATTATTTACATCTGCAGAATCTGCATATACTCCAACTAAAGTAGTTGTATCATTAATTACATTTTTTACAATTCCTGAATCAAGTGCATCAACTTCTCCATCTCCATTAACATCACCTAAAACGACAACTTCTAATATTACAACTTCTTTTCCTTCAGCTGTATCTATTGATACTACAGCTCCTGTTCCTAAGTAATCGCCTATTGCAGCTTCACTATTTACAACATTAATTGTAAATCCTTCTGAAGTAACTAAGTTGTTTGCAAATGTTGATAATGAAATTTCTGGATTACTTACATATACATATCCATCTGATACTGTATATCCATATTCAATCTCCACATCATCAACCGGATCCTCTGGATCAGTTGGGTCTGTTGGGTCTTCTGGGTCTGTTGGATCTGTTGGATCTTCTGGGTCTGTTGGGTCTGTTGGATCTTCTGGGTCTGTTGGGTCTGTTGGATCCTCTGG
>CASFFJ010000162.1 GCA_949293915.1 uncultured Christensenella sp. | reverse complement strand
TTTTTCGCTGCCTTTGCGATCCGGTTCTCTTAATGCCATTTCCCTTCCTTCGTCGAGATTTTCCTTTACAAGTTCAATCCCTTTTCGGACAACGACGCTTCGGTTGGAGTCTGTGTGCTTTACGCAGTAATCCAATTCGGTCTTTGTCTTTTCGTCAAGCCTTACCTGCAACAGAAAATCCTTCGGGGAATCGGTCAACCGCTGACCGGGTTTGGGACCCAATGGTTTCACCTCCTTTAAGTTTGTGATTACATTGTACATTGTAATTGCAAAGTTGTCAAGTGCCTTTTTCCAAAAAAATCAAAATCTTTTCCCGACCGTTCCCGGAAGTCGGAAGAAAATCCCTGCCGTGCGCGGCTCGCTTCCCGTATGCTGCCGATCAATCATACAGATTTATGAAATTATACGCTTCCTTCCCGTTGTGAAAGGAGAAAACGCTTTGGGAATCGTCGGAATATACGCGCAAATAATAGTCGCACTCGGATTCATACCCCAAGTCCACGATTTCATCCCAGGCGCATCTTCCTGCGAGAGATTCCAGCCTGTCCCTATCGAGCCTATCTTGTCTTTTTCATCTACGATTTCTTCTTTTTCGTTTCCAAGTGGCAAAAGGGATTCTGCCCCATTGCGTGCATCCTGAGCCACAAGACATCTCCTAGCCTTCATGCATGCTCCCTCCTTCTTTTTGAATAATGAGTCGGTACTTCTCAGTCATACAGTAGACAGGCGTTCCTTTTTCTCGTGGATGCAAGCATACCGTAACGGTGTAGCCGCTTTTCAAAAGCGATTTTAGGACTTTTGTCATGCTTTTATCGCCATTGATATCAATATTTGTTTCGCAAGGCTTCGTAGTTTTCATTTCTAATGTTCTTCCTAATTGTTCGCGATGAGAACGTTTGTTCTCGTGTTGCAAAGGATATCATAAAATTTCGGAAATATAAATGCGTTATTTGTCAAAATATATTGCCGCTACATGCATCTGGATCGGGAAAAGGCCCTATCCGCCGCGCTTCTCCTCTTGCCCCTCGCCTTGGAATTGTGCTTTTGGCGCTTCTTCGTTCGCTGTTTCGGGCTTGTCGGTTTTTGGGAAAGCGGTTTTCTGCTCATCTAAATTCGGCCCGTTGGCTGTTCTCATCCCGCGTGGGAGCGGGAGCACCATATTGCGAATTTCAGAGGGCAGATTTCGTATGATTTTGTCTGCTTTTAGGGCGTCGATTTCATCTGCCACCCACGGGTCTTCGTCTAACATGCCTATGACCTTCGGCTCACTATCCTCTGTCTGATGTGATGCATCGGTAGGCCCGTCTCCTTCGTTTGCAGTATCCAAAAGCGAATCGTCTAACTGCCCAAGCATCGCACCTGGTAGGATGGGACTATCGTCGTCGTAAACTACCGATATTTCCCGAAGCAGGTCTGCCATTTGGCTCTTTTCCCCATCAAAGGCGCTTTTTGAAGCCTTTTGAGTCTCCTTTGTCCTTTTCGTTGAGGATTTCTTTGATTTCTGGTCTTCCTCTCTTTTTGGCTTCTCCAAATGCTGTATCGAGCGATCCAGGATAAGGCGATCTCCTTCTTTGCAAGCGGCGACGGCTTCCTTGAATCGTTGCCGCGGCTTAAAAAAAAGTTCGCCTAACGCTGGGTCGAAATTCCCCAGCAGAGAGGGAAGCCGCATGTATATCTCGATGGAGTCGGGATAAAGAAACATGCTCACCCTTTTGGCATCCAAATGGACGCTTCCCCGAACGCAAACAATTTGAGATTTGTAGATTCTGGAGGCTGTTGTGTCCGCCAATTCCCCGTAGCATTTGACGTTAAAGACATCTATCCTTCTCCGTTTTGTTCCGGTCTTTGATGAAACGGACAAGCAAAAGTACAAAGAAGACCGTCCTTTGTGCTGCGCCGGGAAATAAATAGGTTCCGCGCATATGCGCCCAACCACAAGAACGCTATTCATGATCTGCAAAATTAAAACGGCAAGTCTTCGTCTTCGTCCACTTCTACAAAATCTTTATCGGGCCCAGATGTTTCAGGCACATTGCTTTCTTCATTTTTTTGTTTGGGTGAGAGAAATTCTATTTCGCTTGCGAGGATGCTTAGATTCATCCGAGGAGTCCCATCTTTGCCCAAGTACGCTCCAAATGTTGGCGTCCCAATGACGGCTACCTTTTTCCCTTTTTGCAAATACGTGTAACAGCTTTCGCCCATCTTTGAAAAAACGGAAACCGTGTAAAAGCGCGCCTTCTTCTCTCCGCTAGATTCTTTGTAATTTACGACGACGGTTAATCTGCAAATTTTTGTGCCATTACGCGCCTCGATGAGTTCCGGGTCTTTGACGAGGTTCCCAATCACTACTATTTTTTCCATTTTTGCCCCTCCGTTATGTTTTGTTTGATTGCTTTTTTGCCCTGCTAGAAGACCTGCATCCTTTTTCGTATAGCAGGCACCCGCCGGAGGCAGGTTTGTGGTATTTCCCGCTACAAACGCGAAAGCAACGCCATTCTCCGGCGCCTTGTAAGTCCCAGCGCCACAGGCATCCGATGCATGATTTTTGGCGGCGTGAGGAGGTATGCATGAATAATCATCCCCTTTTTGATTGTCCCCCATGGCCGAAATAGCCAAGGGGGACAATGTGAATTTTGTCACGGCTCAAGATGCGTTTCAATATCCTTTGCCATTTTGATGAGTTCTTCAATAATGGGCTTGGTTTGGACATGTGTGGCATGCGTATGTCTCCTTTCGGCAGCTTAGGATTCCTATCTAGGGCGATCGTTGGCGGGGGAAAGGGAATGTGCGGGCGGGAGGAGTCGAACCCCCTAGCGAAGAAGGGGAGAAACTTCGCATCTCGCCGTGCGATTCGCCCGCATGAGTACGTCGTTGTAAGCCTCGCTGAATAACAGGCCCCTTATATCACCCTCACACAACGCGCCCAAAACGTCGTGCTTGGCAGAGGCCGCCCCGAGAAGGACACGGAGCCGGACTTATAGTCCGAATAAAAAATGCGAATCCCGGAGAACGACTCCGATGCGCAATATGCCGCATGCTGCCCAAGCGGATTCGCATGCAATGGGCGCGATGAATGGAAGACTCAATTTGCATAATTATAAGTTATATTTAATAATTATGCAGATCGGGAATCGAATAGGAACCGCTCAGGAACCTATCAGAAACTGATGACGCGCATCTGCATCATACAGGTTCAAATCTCATTATTACGTCATTGTAAACACCTCACTATATATATTGTATAATATCTAACCAAACAAAAAACGGATAGGAAGAAAGTAACGCGACTTTCTTACCCAGTTGAGGTGAGGGAGGAAGTGAGCATAGTTCCCCCCCCTACCCCCCAAGAGTCCGAGTCTTCTTTATCGACTTTATCGACCTGGCGAGGCCGCCTGGTTGATGAAGAATCGGACGCAACATGGCGGGCAGGTTGAGGAGACCTTGCGCATGCTCACCCAGCGTCGGGTCGGTCGGATGGCTCGCACCGCGTTCCGCGGACGGCTTGAGGAAAGCGCACAGGCCAAGGCGCTCCCTTCGTGAACCCGTTGCGGTTCACGATTGCCGTAGTCCCAGAAGCCCGCGCCCCCTGTCGCTCCCGCTCATAATTCATGCGCGGGATGGGCTTCTTGCCTGAAAAAAAGACGGCCCTCGGATGCCGGTTGATTCATCCGAGGGCGCCCCGCGTGCAATTTGTTCGCGGGATCGCAAATCAACCGAGTTAACTTGCAAGTTGATTGTAGCAGACTATCACGCAAATGTCAATACCCTATCCTACAAAATGTGAGATATTTTTGGTTGAGGTAACGCAAGGCTTCCCTTGCGCAGAATCTGCGGAAAAGCAGAAGATGCCGCTTATCGTTTCGGAGGACTGCCAGACAAGGCGAGCTTGCAGTTCCTGTGTATCCATTTTTTGAGGATGATAGCCGCATAGGTATCCGGCTTCACGTTGGTCGCGCCGCAATACTGCAAAAAGGCTTGGTATTCAGGTTGCCCAAGAGGGACGGACAAGGCAGAATTTTCAATACGGACGACCGAATAACCGCGCGAAGACATTAACGCCTGGACGGAGCGCCTTTCGCTTTGGCAGTACCATCCCATCTTCACGGTTTCCTCTGGCGTATAGTGCTTTTTCCCGACGCGAATGCCTGTGTCATCAAGCCAAACTAGCTTTTTCCCTTCAGGCGTATTCATGGTTACTCGTTTTGGAACCGGCAGGGAAGGCATCGCCTCTGGCATAAGCAACTGGCTCTGTTGCGAAGGAGACATCGTTTGGATACAGCAACCGCAACTGCGGACGCTTCCGCGCATAATCGAGTCCTGCCGAAAAAGATACGGCTTCCCACAATAGAGGCATTCGCACCGCCAAAGCGCGTGAGAAGAGCGGATTCCAGCGTAGGCAACGACTTTGTACTGGCCGATCGTCTTCCCTGTGAGATCAACGCGGTTTTTCCCGGAAACGAATGGTTTATCTTCGATAGGGCGAAATGGATTCAACGGATTCTGGCGTGGCACTCTGGTCGACCTCCTTAAAAGCAATTGCTTTTTTTGCTTTCTTTTGTTTTTGCTTGCTTCTGTTTGCTTTATTTTGATTTCGTTTGCTTTTAATTCCGTTGTAGTGGCAACGCAATCGAGCGCAGTAGGATGGGCGCTTAACTGGCAGTCGATACGAACGGGCAATGCAAAAGGGTCGGTAACGATGTGAGAGGCTTTGAGAAGGCGTTCTTCTTGACTTGCTGTATTTCTGGTAGGGCAGAAAGCGAAAAGCGTCTACAAGGCCTTTCACAGCGATAGCAAGCGCGCGCACGATCTTCATTTGAAATCAGAACGCTGGCGCATAGCGATGCATTATTCGGATGTATTGACTTTTTCGTTATCGCAGGGGATAACATCTACAACTTGCGTGCCATCCAACTCCGCCATGTCCTGCGCGATCAGGCGCGCATGGGCCAGAGAATCCGACCGAATGATTTTTGCGACTGCGTGCCCACTAGGGCCTGATGTGAAAGTGGCGACAAAAGACCGAAATACGACGTTTTGGCGGTAGGGGACTGGTGAGGGTGAGAAAGAATTTAGCATAACGAGATCTCCTATTCCTATCAGATTGAAGTCTTGATTTTGGAAGCTGGCGCATGATGTCAATTCTTTCGATGCATGGCTGAGAGACAGCGCGATACGCCTGTTGAGGGGAAATACCGGACGGTTTTCCCCAATCGTCTTGCACCGTCGATGACGGAAAAAAATTCGGAATGTGACATATAGGCGGCCTGAATCCAGATTTCATCGGCGCTTCCTATGACCTGCGGCGGACAGGTGACGCCGGACGGCCACGCGCGCGCCCCCGTGGATTTTTCCATTTCCCTCGCCCAGGATGGATGGCCGCCTATGATGATGGTTTTTTCGGGGATGTCGCGGGCTTTCTCCTCAAGGGGCAAAGGATCTTCCGATTTTGTCCCATCCCACAGCGCTTCCCTCAAGGCGGCAAGCTCCTGCGCGTCGCCTGCGTGACTGTCCGCTTCCGACTGCGCGCGTTGAGCAGCCTTGCGCGCCACGGCTAATTCATCTTCGAGGATTGCGATGCGCGCCTCCAATGCGGATGCCCTGGACTGTGCGGCCTTTAGGCTGTCCACGGCGGTGGCCGCCTCGTCCTCACGGCGGTAGGCGGAGAGCGAATCCGTTTTGTCCCTGCCGATCGCGCGGCCAAGTAGCAGGAGCGTGACGAGGAGAAAACTTTCGCGCGGCGTTTTCCCCGCGATGTAAGGTGCGTCGTTTTGACCGCAGGACACGCCGGAGGTATAGATGCCGATGTCAATGCCGCCGTGCTCCAGGGCGGCGATTTCCCGATCGATGTCTATCGGTGCAAATGCATCCGCAGCGTCCTGCCAGCTGGAAAAGGCGCATTGTCCGCATTGATTCTTGAGGATGTTCGATGCCTCGCAAACCGCATTTTTGGATGGACGAACGCGCGCTTCAAGCCCTCGTCCGTCTTCGACAAGGATCAACTGCAAGAACTCCGCCATTTCCCCTCCCGCCTGTGGGGTGAGGCCAAAGAACGAACAGATGGCGAGCGCCACATAGAGCCTGGCGCACATGCCGTCCGCATCAAAATCTCCCAAATAGGGGATGAGCCATTCCAGGTGAAAAACCGATCCCTTCTGGATCGCGGAGAGAAAATCGTATCCAGCGCGAAGGGATGCGCGGAGCAGGCGCCTGATTTCCACATCCGTGCCCGCCTCTAGGATGCCCAACGCCTGCATAGCTGCGCGGTCTGTTTCGGCACGACCGGCGTGAAGGACGCGGGCGTTGCGATGTCTGGAGGCGTGTGCAGCCGAGGCAAAGCGAGCTGGGGCCGCCTGATAGATGTCTCTGAGGGTGCGCTGCGCCTCAGGAATGAGGGCGATGCCGGAGGCGGCAAGGGCAAGAATGTCCGCAGTCACGGGGGGAACCTCCTTATCGTCAGGATTCAAGGCTGGATTTTGGATGCTGGCGCATTGCTAAGTACCGTTGCAAAACGGCAGAGAATTATTTGAAAACCTGCACGATGATCCCGAAGGCTCCGCTTCTGAACACACGAATCAGCTTTCCGGTGAACCGTGCGGTCCGGCGGTCGTCATCAAACACCCATAGCCACCCCTCGCACTCGAACACCTGAGTGTACCATTCAGGGATGAGGGCTTCTC
The DNA here is from genome assembly GCA_949293915.1 of uncultured Christensenella sp. Classification (GTDB taxonomy): domain Bacteria; phylum Bacillota; class Clostridia; order Christensenellales; family UBA1242; genus Onthoplasma. The sequence goes on along the minus strand of CASFFJ010000162.1, from coordinate 13,958 downwards.
CGTCCACGACATAGGCCGAATACTCGCCATCCTCCCCCATGAACAGCGCAGACAGCTTTCCGGGAGCCCGCAGAATCAGACTTGCGATGTCGCTTCCGCCGAGGGAAATCTTTGGGTAGGAATGATGGTCTTTCATTTCAAATTTTCCTCCGTTTCGGATTGAATTCTTTCGCAGATAGATAGAATAAAATCATCCCATCGGATATTTGGGTCGGAGAGGAAATCTTGCACTTCCCATGTGATGTCAACGCTGAGGCCGTTTCGGTCGCGCGGCTCCATGGCATCTCCTGCTGAATACAGTCTGACGTCCGTAACCTCCCCATCCCTCACGTCGCAGAAGGCGCGTCGGAGGAATTGAACGCCATCAAGCGAATCGCCACAGGGGGAAATGCTGGTGCGCCAGTACCCGCTGCGGAGCCTGAATTTTTGCCCATAGCATGAAAATGCGCGACGGACGCTTTTGTTCAGACGGGTCATGGACGGTTTTTTCGCGTTTTCGTTTTTCATATTCTTCATCCTCCATCTGTATTCTTAAAACAAGAATACAAAAACAATTTTATTTTGTCAACGAAGTGGCGGGTCCGGTCGCGGGAGATTCGGTGACGGATTCAAAGCGCTGAGGCTGCATGAAAATGCCTCCTTTTTCGGATTGATTTTTCGCTTTGGCGCATTGAGAGAAGGAAATTGCATCAGCCCCAAGGAGCGGCGATGTATTCCGGCGCCGCTTCGACGATGGACGAAGCCAGCAGGTCGCACCATTTCGCAATCGCTTTGCGGAGCGGGTGATCGTGCGTTTTGCCCTCCGCGGTTTGATAAAGCCAGCATTGCACCAGTTTGAAAAGCTGGTAATGGAATGGATGGGCAAGCGATTCAAAATTTTCATAAGCGGGGATAGGCTTTGGCATAGGAGAAAGCGCAGAAAAATCGGGGCTTACAAAGTCTCCAGAAATTTTATACACGCTTGAATAAGCCAGAACGTTTACTTCGTACATTTTTTCGGCGATTTTTTCGGGAGAGTAAAAACAGGCGGTGTCACGGCAGTCCCGAAGATTTGCTTCGCAGGCAAAGTTTTCCGGCAGCCGGCAAATGCTGATATAGGTGGGCGGGACAAGCTCCTGCGCAATGACGCGCGCAATGCAATAGATATTTTCGGGTTTCATGATGAAGCAGCTCATGCAAAAAGCCTCCTTTTCTGTTCGGATTTCTAACGATGGCGCAGATTCGCGCCTTCCCGCCTTTTACCACAAAGAATCAATTTGAATTGAATCGTATTGAGCAGCGAAGGCGAGCGGGCGGCATGTGGAGATATAGCGCGCCCAGGCGCGGGCGAAAAGAAGAATACGGCGTACCATGGGAAAGCCTCCTTTTACGGTTATTTTTGAATCGCTGGCGCATGTTTGGGAATCGTATACCCGAAGTTTTGCGCATGAAGGGACAAAAGTACTTGCAGCCGTTCGCCGCTTTCCATACTGAAAAATCGGGCGCTGCTTTGTAAAAATTGCGTCGTGGTCATGCAACGTTCCATTTCATGAAATTGCCGTGACGAAGGCCAGGATTCCCATTGCTGTGCGTATTCCTTCTGCTGATGCAAGGCCGCAAGCGTCACTTTTTCCACGTACTGGGTGGGGAGAGCGCAATAAAATTTGACATTCCCGCACTCTGCGATGTGCGCGACGGTTTTATAGTCACCGTGCTCTTCGTGGTTGACGTCGTAGACGGTGACGCCGTTTCCCAAGCAGCCAAAATGCAGGCAGGGCGCCAGGGTGGTCACTTTTCTTTCTACGGTTTTCATGGCGCAACCTGTCCACGTCTGGCAGGTCGTTCCGCCGCAACCATGGAAAAGGCGGGCGCAATCAAGGCACATGGGGTTATAGGCAGAATCGTTTTTCATTTTGTCCTCCTTCCGCCCTATTCTACAGGCCGGGGCGGCGCGGCGGCGGCAGGGTTTAGAAACTATTTTCAAAATGTGGCGCATAGCGGGGCACCGTAGCGCCGTTATGCGGGAAAGGCGAGCGGCCAGGCGGCCTCCAGCAATTCCCGCCAGTTTCCATAGCGATCAGGCGGAAGGGAGGACGCCGCAAAAAGCAGGCGGGATTGAATATCCTGTAACGATTCATAGTCCGCAAGCGTTCCGGGAAGCCCTTTTTCGTGGGCGATGGTCGCAACTGTGCCGGTGGACAGGCAAAGAAGGTCATGCAGCGCTTTGGGCAACCTGGTTTTGCCGGATTCAAAATTGCATGCGGGCGGCGGGGTTGCCGGTTGCTTTTCAATCGCAGGCGCATAGCCGGATTGACGCAGGAGCGAGTCAAATGCGGAAAAGTCGAAACCTTCGGGCATAAAGGACGCATAGCGGGCATATGTATAGCCCTCCGGGTCCACCAAAAGCACCGGGGCCCCGGTTTCATCGCAGACGGCCACGGCGAGGGTGTAGCGCGGGAGTTTTTCGCGCTCCGCTGTGGGGAGTTTGATGTATTCCTCCCAGCAGCTGACCGTGTCGCTTTCTACGCGCGTGCCGCCTTTTTCATCAAGGAAGGAAAAGTCTTCGTCCAGGTGGTGCACGAAAAACGCCAATGCGTCCGGGGAGAGAATGACGGCATGCGTGACGAGGACGGATTCTCCCGTGCGATAGGGCGTTCTTTCGTCCTGGACCTCCAGCATATGGGCCATCTCGCCAAGGTCGCAGGATTTGCAGGTAAAAAAGGCATTTCCCACGCGGAGCGGTTCCGAAAGCTCAAAGACGGCTGCTTTTGCGCTTACTTCCTCAGCGCTGGCGCATGCTTCGACCGTTTCCGATTTTTCAAGCAGGGCGGGCAACTGCGCGCGCGCATGCTCGCCGGGAGTCGCGGGAAGGCCCTGCGCCTTGCGCTGGTGTTGATGAATGGCGACAGATACGACGCTTTCCATTTTTTCGCGACTATCAAAAGATTTTTGGAAAAGCTGGCGGAGGGAGTCTGCGTCATAGATGGAGAGATCAAAGGAAACAACCTGGGCTTTTTGGTGCAAGGAATAGCCTTTTAACTCGTGGATGGTGATGATTAAGCCCGCTTCTTCGCGCACGTTGTCCGGGTTTTGGCTCCTCAAGAGGTCAATGTGGCGCTGCTTGATAGCGCGGTTTCGCGCCTCCGTTTCCTGCTGGAAAGCGGCGGCATGCTTGGAGACATGGGCGCGGATTGCCTCAAGCGCCGCTGCTTCCTGGTCCGTGCCCATGGCGTCAAAGCGGGCGCGCGCTAGGGATTCGCACTTTGCAAGCGTGGCATTGTATGCGCGTTCGCGTTCCTCTGCCTCTTCCTTTTTTTGTTTCAATGCGGCTTGCGCCTGCTCGCGCGTTTCTCCAAAAAGCCGCATGCGGTAGGAGATTTCTGCCTCCTGCTTTTGCGATTCATTTTCAAACGCTCGCGCATTGCGCCGCACTTCCGTTTTGTTCTGGTGCTCACGGAATTTTTTCAACCCGTCCACGGCGGCGAGATAAGCCGGGGCCGTCATGGGGATATACAGACGCGTGTTTTCAAAATAATCCGTCATGCCGTCGCTGTTGTTTTCTGCGATGGTATCGGCGGGGTGCTCCGGGATTCTGTACGAATCCAGGTATATTTCCACGGAAAAAAGCCGTGATTCATTTTCTGATTCTTTTACAAACGAATACCGGCCTTTGACAAGCTCGCCCGCGGGCGTGCGGTAGCCGTTGAAGACGAAGCGGAAACCGTCGGGCGTGACGTTTGACGGGGCGGCAGGTTTCACGGCTGCTTTTTCAGCCTTGGCGCATTGTGCAGGCGCGGGGAGAACGTCGCCGCCGACAATCGCGAGGGCAACGGAAAGCGCCTTTTCCGACTGCTTCGACCACCAGAAACCACCCGTGCGGCTCCAGCGATAGCCCGCGCCCTTGAGGGCCGCGAGCGTTTCCGCCGTCGGCTTTTCGGGGAAACGAATTTCTATACCGTTTTTTTCGGGGTTTAATGTATATGTGGCTTGCATGGTTCTTCCCTCCGATTTTTGATTTTTGGGGAAGGCGGGTGGCGCGGGAATGTCCGATTTTTTGGCCGCCCGTCAGAATGTGGCGCAGGCTCTGCTGATTATGCGGCGGTGCGAACGGGCGCCGGGCGGGGCGCTGTCCGCTTCGACGGGCGCCGCGGGCGCGTCTCCTTTACACCGTAGACATCGCGCGCAAAATGCAGGAGACCGGAGAAGAAATTGCATCCAAAAACAGTAGCGTGCTTTTCCTGGTCCGTTTTGTCGCTGGCCCAATTTTCGATATAGGCAAGCGCCGCGCGGGTGATAGCCTTCACTTCGTAGATGTTGCGCCCGTCGTGATGAACACATTCAACGAAAAAGTGCCCGTTTTCGTCATAGATTGATAGGTATTCGCAATCTCTCATGGCCTTTTCGATAAATTCCGAAAATTCGGTGAACACATGGCCGCACGCGCGCGGCCCCATCCACGTCCCAGCCGTCCCTTGCATCAAATAGGCCGGGGCCTTATCCTCAAAAAACCGTTTCAACTCAAAGCAAGCGTCATCCCAGTTTGTGCGATCAATAAATGCTAACTCGTCATATATTTCCGAATCGGAAACAGCGTCCTCCTCTGTGCCGCCGTCAATCAGGTTTTCGCGCGCTGCTTGAATGTTTTCTTCGGAAAAAAGGTCCTCATTGGAATATATGCGGGTACGCATTGCTTTTTTCTCCTTTCATGGCTGGTTTTAGGAATGTGGCGTATGATTTTGTCAAAGGGCAAAACTTGTGCGCGATTCAAGCAGCGCTGCCTTTGCCCCGTCTGTCAATTTGCAAAGAACGGCTTTTGTAGGGCGCATGGTATCAGAACGAGAAACGCCCGTGACATACCAGGCCCCGCGGATGTTTACCGCCACAAATTGCGTGCTTTCGGGGCGGTATTTGTACGCTGATGGGAACGTCTGCGCGTGAATGTCAACGCATATCTGAACGCCGTCCATGTGCTTTTTGGGGATGTCCAGTTTTTTGTTGATGGTCAAAAGCGCGCTTTTTACATCGTCCGCGGAGATTGTGCGGACCTTCGCCCGGCGCTGGACCTCATCCAGCGCCGCGGCGAGCTTTTCCATTCCAGAGGTGGTAAAAGGATTGATTTTCATTTTCAAAGCCTCCATTATTATTTGCAAGGAATAGCGCACGCGAAACCGTTTCCTTCCCAAAGGTCAAACCTATGCCCATTTTCTGCCGTGACAGCGTTTCGGCATGTCATTCTGTGCCGGTGACCCCATTCCACGGCGTCGTGTGCTCTATCAATCGAATAAACGCTTGACAAATAACCGTCGCGATAAATCCAAAGCCGATCATTTTTTTCGATGATATGCATTTGCGGCCACACGCATTGACTCCATTCGTCCCAGGGACGTACACGGTTACGCGATGAGAGAGAAACAAGGCTAGAAAAGATCGTTGCATCCATGACAAAGCCTCCCGTCGTTTTGTTGACTAACGGGAGGCACCATGCTATAATGTATGTGCTCCCGTTGCCGTGCTAGGTATTTGTGGGGCCGCCCTCCGCCGTGTGCTAGACGTGCGGAGGGCTTTTTTTGGATTCGCTAGGCGGCCATTTCGTACACAGAGGTGGCCGAAATCACCGGCAGCGCGCACCTCAGCCGTTTCTTAACAAATCTCACAGAACCATTCAACATCACCAGAGCTAGAGCTGAAATGAAATTTGAAGATCACTGAGTTTGAGTACTGCCGCGAATATCTCCGCGCGTCTGCAAGAAAATTAAACGTGTGCATGGCGGAGCGCAAATGCGCTTCAGGATCGTATCTGGCAGTCCCAAACAGTACGACATACAGGTTATTTTTTTTATTCATGTCGATTCCCTCCATTCATTATTTGCATTTGCGGCTTCCCGCGACGCCTCGCGGCGTTTCGGCCCGGTGCCGCCGGGCCATCGTCAGGCGGGCTTGCGTGATTCCTTCAGGAATCGGCGGGCTCGATTTCCAGCCGATCCGCGATTGCGTCCCAGGTTTGCACATCCGTGGGCGCTTCGCCCGTGGTCTCTTGGAGAAATTGCCGCACGTCCCCCTGTCACGCTGCGTCGGCCTCATCGCTTTGGCCCCAGCGGGCAAACGATTCCGCAGCATGTACAGGAAGCACCATCCATTCTGCCTTGCTGATGGCATGAAATCCGCATTGCTGCAAAAATTCGTTCACATGGCGCGCCGTCGTTGCGCTCCATCCATCCAAGCACCGGAAAATTTTTTCGTCGCAAACGGTGCAAACGGGCGTCCCGTAGGAATACAGGGTCAGGCCGCCGGGGAAGGGCCGAATCATGGCCTTTTTGTAAAATGATTTCACGCGAGAGAATCGGGGAACAAGTGCGAATTTTTCGAACATGTAAATGACCTCCTGCTTTTCTTGACAGCAGGAGGGAAAAGGGGTATACTGTTCCCGTCCTGCCGTTTCGTGATGGTTTCGGGGGGACCTGCCGCCCGTGTGGTACCAGCACACGGGCCTTTCTTTTTACGCTTATATTGTAACACATCGCTTCCGTTTTGTCAACAGGGTTTTTTGCTTTTTTTGATTTTTTATGCAAAAAAGCCACATCATTTGAAGCCAACTTCTGACAAATTAGGCCATAAACAATGCGCAATAAAATATCATACTAGCCCACAACAACAAAAAAAACGTAAAAAGGAGCAGGAAGAGAATTGTCAAAATTATGTAGCCTTACAAAATATAATATATTATCAATGCCGCCTTTTTCGCCAAAGCGCGATCGCAAAACGCGGGGAGGCGTTTGCGTGTCTCAAGTGTGTCATTATATCAATAACGACACGCGACGCCCACCAGGGCCCCCCGGTTTTCAGTTGGCAAAGCATAAAATTTTTCTGACATCCAGCTAGCAATTATTCAGCCCACCTACACCAAAACTCTAGCAATCAGCCAGCTTATATTTAACAAAGTCTAGGGTTTGGTGTAGGTTAGTCAGAGCAAAGACTCTGCATCTTCAGCTTGTTAGGCATGCGTTTTGGAGGCTAAAAGCCAATCACGAAGCGTAACGGAAGATGGGTTTTAGGGTGGTGTGTTTGGGTGCGCGTGAGAAACCGCGCATTGCACGGGGAAAACGACCGGGCTTTCGCAATGCCGTTTTTTCGCAAATATAGGCCGAGGAAGTGGCCTCCAAGAGCACAAGCGTATGTTTTTACGTGGGCGACACAAAACGCAAATACAACGCCTCTCAATTCGTTTGCAAAGAAATCTCCTAGCGGGTTTGTTTTGCAACGGCAAGTCACAATGTCATGCTTCCAGGATTCGGCAGGATGGAGAAGGCTAGTAGCTTGGAACCTAGACTGGAGTAAAAGGCATTAAGGGGAATGAATAACATGCAGGACAGCAAATTAAAATTCATCCGCGTAGCGCTTGAAAAATTGAAAATTTTATTTGTCAACTGAACCGTCCGTGAGGACCGCGTTTTTTTGAAGGCAAGAAGCAATTTGTATGTAACGGTGTATGTAGCGGAATAGGACTTTTCGGTTCTGAAAAGGATTGATTATTGTATTTGTGCAAACAATGGATAATAAAGGGAGTACAAACACATAATGAAGGAAAGGCAAAAAGTCAAAAAAGATAAGGGATTCAAATGCATTCTGGTATGAAAGTCATTGAGAATTGGGTAGGACGAAAAGAACCCACCACGACATGTGCGGTGGATTCGGAAGTGAAGTGTGGCAAGTGTTTTTTAGACGAATGTATGTAACGTGTATGCAACGGAAAATAGAGTTGAAAACCAGGGGATAGAGTAGGGGAAGGCAAGCAAGAGGGTCAGGTGGTCTTGTGCCGTGTGGTCACGTGGCAAGAAAGGATAAGAATGAGCCGGAGGATGCCGACGCTTCGGCATCGGAAACATGGGTATAGGTTTCAGCCATTTTGATGGAATGGCGGAGGATGCGGGCTGCTTGGGAAACAGAGACAGCAGGGTCGAGGGCAAGGATGGTTTGTGTGGTGTGGCGACAGCAGTATGGGACTAAGCGGCGGCAGTTTGCATCCGCAAGAGTCTTGTAATAGCGAGGATTAAAGGTGTCGGGTGTTCGGTAGGGGCAGATGAAATTGCCGGGAACATTATTGATGTAGGTTTGGAGGATGGGGACTGTGAGGGGCGGGAGGAGGACGGCCTGAGTGCGGCGCTGCGCAGTCTTCATGCCTACCCCAATTATCAGCCGATTGTCTAGGTCAATCATGCTTTTTTGCAGAGAACGAAGTTCCCCTGGCATCATGCCGGTTGAAATCATCAGGATGATGTAGCCTGCGAATGTATTGCCGGATGTCCAAAGGTCGAAGAGTCGGGAACATTCGTCGCGGGTAAAAGCGTCGCGCGTGGTTTTAGGCTGCGGAGGGACCTTGATAAATGAGGGAAGTTCTTTCGAGGTGAGCCCATCAGCGGCGGCGAGGCGGAAGAGTTTTGAGAGGACGGCCTTTGCGGAAACGTAGTCAGTCCGGGTTTTGCAGACGGAGGCTGTGACGGAACACAAGTCATCAACTGAAAGCTCTCGGACGGGGATATTTGCAATCTGTGCAAGCGATGCCCACGCCTTCTTATATTGCCGTTGCTTGTTCTTGGAGAGTGCGGGGAAGTAGTCGCGCTCAACGGTAACAAAATAATGCGCGAGGGTAGCGTTGTAGTTCTTGCGGGGGGCTGCCGTTTTTTCCAGGGCATCGTAAAGCTGCGCGCAGGCTTGCCTGGCGTCTGTTTTCGTGCGAAATCCGCCCTTTGTTTTCGTAAGGCGTCGGCTGACCGAAACAGAAGGGTCTTGGGGGTCACGGATGCAGACATAGCGTGTGACGCAAGCCGTCCAGGTTTTGCCTCGGCGCAGGACGGTTCCTTGTCCGTTTGCGGCGCGGGTATGTTTTGCGCGAGTCTCTTGGGATGTGATGGCGGGGATACGGTTCGATTCAATTTGGCATCCGCATCGGTTGCAAAAAGCGCTGCCATTTGGAATCGTCTTACCGCAGGCATTGCATTTCATGGTATACCTCTCATCATTTATGCGTTACAAAGCACGCTTGATCGAGTCAATCATACATAATAGATGGCTTTGCGTTTGGGAATCTAGTTGGATACACTTAATCCCATAACAGGGATGGACAGGATATAGCATCATGCCTCCATGAACCGACCCAACTCGCATTGCAAGCGCGGAACCATCTTCATCCTCATACAAGGCGGCGCGCCCGGCAGAAAGCAGGCTGGAGGAACGGCATATCAATACGTCATCCGAGTTAAAAAAAGGGAATTTAAGCGCATAGGATTGCGAAATCGATATTGCAAAAGGCTGAACAGGATTGCGTTGCACGTATCTATTAACGATGTGCTTTATGTCATCATCTGTTGTAGCCAACACAGGCGTGTTTGTATCTACGCCGGGCAAACCAGTCGGGGTAGTTTCGGGGTCAAAAAACAGTTCGGCGATGGGGACGTTTAGCACCTCTGCGATCCTGGAAAGGCTTTCTGCGCTTGGGAGCCTGTGTCCGTTTGCCCACAAATTCACCGTCGCAGCCGCGCAGATCCCGAATTTTTCGGCTGCTTGATTTTGCGTCATTCCGCGTGCGCGTAGCAACCGCGTAAAGTTGTAGGAAAATAGGCGATACGGATTGTACTGGATTTGCATCTTGATATTTTTGGGCATTACCCTCATCTCCTTTCGATCTGATTGTAACACACAACCGCCACAAATTCAATAAGAAATTGCACAAATAGTAAATATGGGATTGACAAATGCGCAAATGGCGCTAAAATGACAGCAACAATCCCAAATAGGGAGACTGGAGGATGAAATCTATGGAGGCACGGAACACACAAGCGGACATTAGGTGGACAATTAAGGCAATGCGAGTCAACCAAAACATGACGCTAGATCAGGCGGCGAGCCAACTTTGTATCAGCAAATCAATGCTTGCGAAGTTGGAGCGCGGGGAACGCAGGCTTTCGCTTCAAACGGCAAGAGCCATGAGCCATCTATATGGCGTATCGCTAGATTTGTTTGCCGAGCAATAGGCGTTGTTTTTTGCACCCGGATTTATCGTATTTGTGTGTATACGGATTAACAGAAAGGATAATGCAAACGGAGGTAGGCCCATGACCCTTGAAGAAATGCGCAAATCTGCGAAAACGATGCTCACTCCATCCGACATTAGCGAAGTGCTACAATGCAATCCTCAAAGCATAAGGATGCAAGCAAAGTCAAACCCTTCTCGGCTTGGATTCCCGGTTGTTGTGATCGGTACGCGCGTAAGGATACCCAAAGGGCCGTTTTTGCAATTTGTTGGAGAAGGCAGGCAATAACGATGAAAGTTAAGATTTTGCGCAGCACGCTTGAAAGGGTTGTCAAAGATGCCAGCACCGCGCTTACATCTTTGTCGGGAAAAGATGATAAGGATTTTTACAAGTGCATTTACATTGAAGCAAAAGACAACGGGACGCTACTTGCAACATCGCAAAACAGTACGTATAGGATGACAGTACAAGGCGATGCGATAGAAGTAGCGGAACCAGGTTCGGCTCTTGTTGATGGCGAGAAACTATGTAAGCTGTGTGCGAATATGCCAAAATACACCGTTACGCTATCCGATGCATGCAAAGGAGGTTTGCGCTTAAAATCAGGCGGCAACCATAGCACACTTGTTTGTTATCCGAAAGGAGACGGCATTTCCTGGTGCGTGAAGGATGTATGTGGACAGGGAGAAGACTGGGCACAAATCACGGTCAACGAAGCGGAGATTGAAGAAGCCTTGCGAAGCATCCTCTATGCAAGGGGTAGCGAAATCGCCAATTATTCTTTGACAGGCGTTCAAATCGTGGCAAAGCAAAACGGGATGCTGTTTGCTACATGCATGGATGGCTTAAGGCTTGCAACAAGGAGGGTCGAGTGCTCGGCATCCCGAGACTTAGACATCGTGATACCAGGCGATGTCATTAACGCAGTCTGTACATTAACGTCCAAATCCGCGTCTGGCATGCGTCTTATGACTAACGGATCGATTTTATCTGCCAGCACGGAAAAAGGTTGGCTAAACACAGTCTTGCATAAAGCCCAATGGCCTGACTGGAAGCAATTTTTCCCGAAGGCAAATGAAATCATTGCAAATATAAGGGTAGAAACGAAACAGATTAAAAAGGCAGTTGAGCGTGCCGAGATTCTTTGCCAAGACACAAAAAAGATCGCTATTACAATTGAAGACCAGTCGATTTGCTTAGACAGCAAGGGACCACTTGGAGAGTATACAGAAAGGATACAGGCTGACGTTCAACATCTTGCAGGCTATGGAAAAGATGCGGACGAAAACGGAGGGCTTGAGGTTTTGTTAAACGTTAAATATCTGCTTCAGGCGCTTTCATCTTGCGCAGGAGCGCAAGAAGTCGAATTTTCAGTTGCAAGCCACCTCAAGCCGATTGTTTTAGCGCCAATCGGAAGTTATAAAGCAAAGCATTTAATTATGCCAATTATGGCGCAATCCACTCAAGAAAACTCACAATAACATAAGCAGAGCGCGTATGTGCATCTTGACGACTTCGTTACGGTTATGGGCCGTAGCCTGCCGACAGTTGATGTTGCCGTTGGTGGCAACCCATGCCAGTACTATTCTGTTGCCAGAGGAAGAAAGTGGCTTCTTCATGCTGGAATCGGAAGCAGAGAAACGAGTAGAAGCGGGATACTGCTGAAACAGATTAGGTTTATAAAAGGGAGGCGAAGGCATGTCTATTGAGCAAAATATCCACGACCTCAAAATGGCAGTCTTGGAGCAGGCTGTAAGAGACTGGTGCTCAATTTGTGCAAGAGGCGTCTATCCAAAGACCTATGAAGGGATGTGCAGGGTAAAGTCGAAGCTACGCCAACTTAGGCGATTTTTCGACAGCAATCTTTGCGAATATTATGCTGATGGCATTGTGCCAACAGATGTAATCATTGAAAAGATGGAAAACATATACAGTCGAAGTAAATGCAAAAAGGAGATCGAAGACATAGAACAGGGAGAGAATATGCATGCCTCATCTCGTCCGTAGTACCCATCCTACGCGAGAAGCATGGCTTGCGGCTCGAAAAAACATTATTGGGGCCTCTGAATGCGCTGCCGTGCTTGGCATCAGCCCGTTTATGCGAAACGTAGACGTTTGGGCGGAAAAGACCGGGCGCGCGCAAGCGAAAGACTTAAGCGGAAATGCTGCCGTGTCATACGGCGTCCGCATGGAGCCCGCTATGCGGTGCATGTTTCAAGCCGAGCATCCCGAGTTTGCGATGGAATACCACCAATTTGATATTATTGCGCAAAGCGATTTGCCATGGTTAGCCGCAACACTCGATGCCGAACTAACCGACATAGAGACTGGCGAAAAAGGAGTCTTAGAGATTAAGACTGTGCAGGCAATCTCAAGCGCCGTTTGGAACATGTGGAAAAACGCCGTACCTACGTATTACTATGCGCAAGTGTGCCACCAGCTTCAGGCAACAGGATTTGGATTTGGCATCCTATACGCAAAACTTGTGTATAAGGATGGAGACAGCTCCCTTCGAGCGTATCGGTTCAGCCGAGAGGATGCGGCAGAAGACATGGCCTATATCACCCGAAAGGAGAAGGAATTTTGGGAAAACAACGTGCTCGCGGACAAAAGGCCGGCGTTGATTTTGCCATCGCTATGAATCGGGCGTATGACGAAACGGTGATGGAAATGGAACATAAGATAAGCGACTTGATGATCGAACAAATGTGTTTGGATGCGCAGGATGCGTTTTGCAAACGGGAAGGTGTTCTCATGTTTGCTCCTGCAAATGGCGTATGCCCCTATTGTGGGATGCAGATTTTTGGCGGGGAGGGATACGGGATATTGCAGGCGGCAAGAAGGTTGATAACAAGGTGCCCGTACTGCTCAGCCACGTTTTGCGATTGATGCAAAGATGCGGCAAATAGAGAAATGGACGAATAGAGGCATGCAAAGTGATTCGGATTTTTGATTATGTAATTGGTGCAGATCGAAGGCAATACGTGGTCGGGAAACCAGTTGTTGTTAAGCGAAGGGATGGAACGATAAAAGAGGAGATACGAGAAGCGGCTTATGTGAATACGCTTGGCGAAGCCCTCGTTACCGTTTACCAGGAGCGGATGCGCAAAGTTGTGCGCGGGGAAGACCTCGACCTTGCGAACGCTTGCAAACGACTCCAACAAATGGACGAAGAGTTTAGAACGCTTGTACAAAAGGCGATTCTGGAGGCTAATCCAGAGGATTTTGAACTTCAGCGTTTTCAGAAAACGGAGGGAAAGGCGACATGACGGTTTACAAACAGTTGTCTAACGACGAGGTAATAGGTATGACTACCATCAACTGCTGTGCCAACGCGGTGGAGGACTGCGCCGGGAAACTAAGCAGACGGGTCACTCAGGAGCAGAAGCAGGATATCGACAAAGCCGTTTTGACAATGAAAGGACTGGTAAAGACCGTCCTGGACGAAGCGCCTGACGAAGATCAGAGAAAGATGATTCTCAGGCGAATGGGGCGCCTCAAACTGCAATTCGGGGCCGTAAGAAAGCACCCGGAAGACCTGGTGATGCTTAGCGTTGAGGACGCTCAGACGCTTTTTGCTCCTGTGCTGGACAGGTGCGACTTGGACTGCCCATGTGTATCGGTGGACGAGGACGGCGACAAAACGGTAAACGCATTGCTTGTAAAACAATGCGAAACCCGAAAGGCGCTAAAGCGGGCAGGAGTTGCAGAGCTAGGGCTTGGGATGGAGTGCCCCTATCAATTCCTTGCAGGTGGAAGCAAAAAGAAGCCACGGGAAATCGGTAGGAAATAAAATGAAACGGAGGACAGAAAGAAATGAACAGGGAAGAAAGAGAAGAACATCCGGAAGAATCGTTTGACGGGGGGTATCATCTGTACGCGAAGGAAAGGCATCGAGAACGGGTTTCAAAGAACGGAGAGCGTATTGCCTATGCAGTAAAACAGTTTGAG